>CAYPZM010000059.1:0-19447 GCA_964414825.1 uncultured Cytophagia bacterium
CGAGCGGTTCTTCCAATGTTTCCACTTTCATTGGCGTGGGCGTGCCGATAAACATGGGTTTCGGCAATTCCAATGGAATGGGTACCAACTCTTCATTGGATTGTGCCTCTTGAGCGGCAACCGGCATGGCAAAGAGGCCAACGACCAGTGCAAACAAGAGTGTCAAAGCAGAAAGCGTTTTCATGTGCTTCTCCTTTATGTTAAATTTTGTGAATCCCGTTGCGTGCCAAAGCACACGACGAGTTATTTTTGTTCAGCGGGTTTATAGCTTTGCAAACGAACGAAACGTAATGTATGCAAAACGAAAAAAATAAACAAGACCACAGATGAGAATCGGTGAAATTGCAAAATCGATTCTTGCCCAACCGTTCCCAGGATGGGATACATGCTGAGCACCATTGTGGCGGTCAGAATCGAAAAAAGCACTATAAACCAGAAAAAGAATTTTTCATAAAATTCATCTGCTGAGTTATCGGATTTCGATTTTTTGAACATCCCGGATTTTACAAAGTTCCAGTTTTGCGATGAAAATGTTCGGTTGTTGGCCCATCCCAAAACAATGACCGTGACCAACAAAATAAACAAAGGCGAAAGCGCTACGTGCAGCATCAATGCAAATCCGCCAAGCGGTGCGCCCAATATCAAATAGGGAATGAACCCGGTGAGCGCCAGCACTGATAGGCAAATCAGGGTCAAAAAATAGACTGCTTTTTTCCAGTTCTGTTTCCATTCTTTGCCAAATGCGGCTTTCCATTCCTGGACAAACCAGGCTTTGTACGAGTCCCAGCTTCCGGGATGTTTTCGAAAAAACCAAACCACACCCGCACAGGTTAGCAGCAGAGCAAGTATCGATAATAGTCGTAAAACCATGGTAATCAAACCTTTTTATTTAACGAGATTCTCCAGTGCCGGCTCGAACAACGGCATCCAATCCTTTAAACACATATAACAATAACACAGCCGTCAAAATCGTGATACAGATCACGATGAACAATTTGAGCAAGGGTCTGAAATAGAATGTAAAGGCGAACAAGCCCGAATAAAATCCGCCGGTTTTTTGATAAAAGGTCATGGGCTTTTTCGGCGTTTCCGCAAAGGTCAACATCGTCGGAATATCCACCTTGCCAAATGTGAAATTTGCACCGAGCGAGTGACAGTCTTTGCAGCCTCGGACTCCTGTTGACTGCTCTGCCGGACGAACATTATGCGCCAGTGCCCAGGAATAGGGCTCTGCTACTTTGTGCTTTTGGCTTACGATTTGACCTTCGCTCAATTGAAACAGTTGGCCGCCGGTAATATAAACAGGCTCGGCCTCGCCGGTGATGCTCTTCAAGGTATCCAGAGCGGTTATCAGTTTGGCATTATCAAAATGCGGCCACTTGCCTACGTTGATGATCGCCTGGTTCGTGCTGTCGGTCAACGTATCGGCTTGAATAATGGTTTCGATGAACGGCTTTACGTCTTCCGGAGCCAGGGGTGTGATTTCGTCGCCACTTTTTGACGCCCAGAATGCGGGGTACATCAGATTGTGCGGTTCGATTTTGCCTTCATATCCATGCACAAACACGGGCGACAAAATGTACGGCAGCACCGAATCGGCTTTGACAACTCCATGATTGCCGAGACCATGCCCGATAGCCGTTTGCACCATTTGCGCCTGCTTGCTGGGCCAGGGGCCGGAATGACAGGAGGTACACGACATCTTCTCAAAATGAATCGTCGGGATGCCGGTATGCTTGGGAACCGGCGCGCCAAGTCGACCGTGTTCCGGATATTTTTCATCGTGCTCGCCAATGTGGCAGCCTTCGCAGGACAAGGTATAAACATCTTCTTTGCCCGGCTGCTTGTACTCGGTCGCATAGCCGCGCACGATCATGTGATCGATGCCGTTGCGGTGGCAGTCCACACAGCTCATGCCCGAGGTGAGATGGACGTCCTCATCGCGCACCCACTTTTCAGCACCGTTAGTACCTTTGTGGACGGTGGTGTGGCAAAAGTAACAATTGTCATCTGGCACATCGGCTGTCAAGTTAAAAAAGACATTGTTTTGTGAGTTATATGTGCCGTCTTCGTAGTTTATTCGGGGAGGAAGATCGATCCAGGTTCCCGGCCCCACACCGTCAAAATAGTTGTAACTGAGCTGCATTTTAGCAGCAGCGCCGGTAACCGTGGCAAAACCTGCGGTAGCCGGTGCGGCCCAGCGAAAGTTTTCTTTGTTGACTTGTTTGGTATATTCCGTTTGATCGTGCGCCGGATCGGCATCGTGACACGCCAGGCAGTTGACTTCGAGCTTGCCCGACACGTCCCAGCGCAAAAAGGTTTCCGGATCCACGTCCGACGAGTCGTCTTCACCAACACCGCCGCCGGGGAACTGGTGCGCGAATTCTTGCACGAAAAAGAACGGCGTCAAGCCGACAAGTGCCGGATCATACACGCCTTCCCAATCGCGGTGCGACAGCGGTAACTGCGTTCCGGTGGCTTGGTCGGTCAAAATCCACGGATGCCCGGGACGGCCCGGCGCAACAGTGGTATCGTTCGCATTAAAATGCCAGCCAGCGCTGATAATCTCATACGTATGGCACGGCAAACAGGTCTGTTTGGTTGAAAATGGCAATTGTGGTGAATCGCTGGGCAACAGGCGCACGCCCATTTCATCGTACATGGGAATAAGGTGCACGGGTATGGCACGGCTGCCGTCGCTAATGTCGCCGAGCCGCGGATCAAAGGCCAGCTCGGTTTCGGTAATCAGCGTATCCGGTTGCACCTCGGACGTGTCAAAGACAACTGTGTCCGTTTCTGCTTCTTGGGCCCAACTTACACTTGCCAGCAGAATCAACCTCGAAAGCACAATAGTAGTTTTCATGAGCAAGTTCCGTTTGTTACAGTTTGGGTTTATACGTGGAATTCATTGGGTCCAAATTTCTGAATCTGTTGCGTTCGCACAGCGTCATTCACCTTGAGAACCGCAACAGCCGTTTCGTAGCCAATTTCACCGGGACAATTGAGTTTTTCTTTGCCGCGAACGGCATTAAAGAAATTCTGCAAATGCGGCATGTGATACGGGTCGTCAAACGTGATGTTCAACTTGTACTCTTCGGCCGGAACTGTTTCGCGAACATCCGTACCTTGAGCTTGCTGCATACCGGACGGCGGAAGCACGTAGCCCAATTTTACCCATTGGTCCCACTGCGGCGTTTCGGCATTGGCGGCTTCGCGATACGCGGCGCCGCGAGACGCGGACTCGGAAATGAGCAGCGTGCCCTGGTCGCCCATAAAAGTTTCGTAATATCCCTGGTTGCTGTTGGTGGTGATGGTTTGATAAAATGCGCGCACCATGCCTTTTTCGGTTTTGTATTCGTATAACGTTTGCACGGTGTCGTACCATTCGTGGGTTTCTTTTTCATAATAATCTGTGCCACCGCTGGCCATGACGGAAATTGGATTGGTATCCAGAAACCAGGAAAAAATATCGATTTGATGCGAACCCAGGTCTACAATGGCGCCGCCGCCGAGACCCTTGTACCAACGCCAGTTGCGAAATTGGTGCATGTTGTCAAATCCAAATTGATCTAGAATGCTTTGAGGTACAGGATATTTTTTTGGAAACCCGAGGTCCGGTTGCACAGCACGATTCCACTGCGCGTTGATTGTGGTGATGCGACCGAGCAATTGCGCTTCTTTAATGATTTTTTCATACGAATGAATATAGCGCGGATTGCTGCGTCGCTGATGGCCGATTTGCAGCAATTTGCCGGTACGGCGCGAGGTTTCCACCATACGGCGCGCGTTTGCCAAGCTATTGGACATTTCTTTTTCGCAATATACGTTAATGCCCGCTTCCATGGCGGCAATGGCGTGTGTGTGATGCCAAAAATCAGGCGTAGCCACAATGACACCATCTAAATCTTTTTCTTTAGCCAGCATTTCACGGTAATCGAGGTACTCGTTTACCGGATGGCCGTATTTTTGAAGCAGACGTGCCGTGCGCTTGCGGTTCCAGTCTTCCCAAATATCGCAAACCGCGACAAATCGAATGCCGTCAATTTTGAGAGCTGCATTGGTCAGGACCTGGCCTTGTGCACCCGTGCCGATAATGCCGATGCGCAAATCATCGGAATTGTTCACTTGAGCTGCGCGCAATACATTGGGCATTATCAAACCGGCGCCGGCGGCTGCGCCAACAGCTAAAAAATCTCTCCGGTTCATGTTTGTTTCTTTCATAACGTCTCACATCTCCTTAGATGAAGGTGTTTAATTATCGCAATAATCTAATGAAAATGTTAATGGTATGCAAATCAATAGTTTAATTATCGCAATCCGACTGATTGTCTTGCTTTAAACGCTCTTTTAGTCGAATTGGCTGATAAAATTCGGTAAACGAATGTAAAATTGTGTATTTACCTTTTTTACAAAAAAGAGGGCGGTGGATATTCTCATGATGAACAACCAGAGGAGCATTGAAGAAAGACATCGGCCCCAAAGAGCCGATGTCCAATTGGTTGTGTTTAGAGTTGCCACCCGTTTCGATATTTCATATGCAGATGTTCGTTGGCCTCATCCAAATTGGTGAATTCGCCTTTGTCGCCATCGAATTCTAATTTCATATGCTTATTAGCCATACGAATGGCGACCATACCGAGAAGCATGGTTTCGGTCAATGGACCGGAGTATTCAAAATTGGTCGTTGCCAATTCTTTCTTGCCTTCTTTGATGGCTTGCAGCCACTCTTCATGGATGCCCGGTGAACGATCCAGTTTGATTTTCGGGCCACCCTTTTCTTTCTGAGCTCGCAAGTACTCTTTCATTTTGGTTTCCGGAAGAATTCGCGGATTGCGTCCGTATGTGGAGCACATGAGCGCACCTTTGGTGCCGATGAACAATACACCGCCACCGCCATCGCCCATTTGACGACCTTGCTCAATGATTTCGGGACGTGCAGGCTTGAGGCCGCCGTCGTACCACGTCAACGATACCGGAGGCATATTTTCACGAGCTTCAAATTCATAGGTGATCATCGACGCGATGGGGGGTGAAGCTTCTGTGTAAACTGTGGAACTGGCTTGCACGGTTTTTGGATATTTCAGCTTTAGCGGCCAGTAAGCATGATCGAGAATGTGTGCGCCCATATCGCCCAGGGCGCCAGTACCAAAATCCCAGAATCCGCGCCATGCAAACGGCACATAAGCCGGGTGATAGGGACGCCAGGCCATGGGGCCGAGCCACAAATCCCAGTCCAGAGTCGGTGGAACCGAGGGCGTTTCCGTGGGGGCTTCAATGGCTTGCGGCCAAATGGGGCGATTGGTCCAGCAGTGCGCTTCAGTCACATCGCCAATGGCGCCGTCCCAAATCCATTCGTTCACCAAACGTCCGCCTTCTCCGGCATGTCCCTGGTTGCCCATTTGCGTGATAACGCCATATTTTTTCGCGGCTTCGCGCAATACGCGGGCTTCGTGAATGGTGTGAGTCAAAGGCTTTTGCACAAACACATGCTTGCCGGCTTGCATAGCGGCCATGGCAATCACCGCGTGCGTATGATCCGGTGTGGAAACGGTGATCGCATCAATGTCTTTTTCCTTGTCCAGCATGACGCGAAAATCTTTGTAAAATTTGGCTTTAGGAAATATATCAAAAATGGTTTCTTGATTGTCTCCATGTTTTTCTGCGGCACGTGCTTCATCCACATCGCACAAGGCAATGACATTTTCGCTGGACATGGCGCGTGAATCGGAATAGCCTTTACCGCCAACGCCAACACAGGCGATATTTAGCGTATCCGACGGCGCCTGATAACCGGGACCGCCCAAAACGCGGCGAGGTACAATTGTAAAAGCCGCGGCAGTGGCAGCAGCAGCTCCCATAAAATCACGGCGAGATACGCCTTTGGCTTCATTTGATGGTTTTGTCATGTTCCCAAACCCTTTCGGTTAAATCTTTTTTTATTTAAACGTTTCAAAACTATAACTTTTCCCTCAATTTTACAAGCGAGATTTTATGAATCGTAAAACCAAGGTTGAATAATTACAAGATTTTACATTGTTGTTTTCCAATTCAAAGGTTGGCAGGCTTAATTCAACATCCGACCGGCCTGATTTTTAACACGCTCGTCCGATGTTTGTTCGTATACCTTTTTTATCAACTCGGTACGCTCGGCAGATTCTTCATTGCGCGTACTCCAGGCATTTTGCAGCACCGCAATTTCCGCTTCGCCTTTGAGCTCGGGATTATCCAGATACTCGCCAGCCAGCTTCATGGCGCCTAAGCAGCCCACTTCAGCAAGGCCGGAAAGAGCCATACGTTTTTCGCCTACGTTTTCGGCCAATTCAAGTGCGGTTTTGTACATGGCTACGGTTTCCGGTTTGGGACGATCGTCTTCGAGTCCGGCAAGTTGAATGTATCCGCGCAAAGCGAGCACTTGATGAGAGGAAGATTCCGCACTTTTGGCTACCTTCAGCAGATCATCCGCCGGTTCCGGAGTGGGCCATTCGGAAAGGGAGAGAATAGCGGCCCGTTTGAGTTCGTCATTTTCGCTGTTCAGCGCATCGCGCATGATGGGCAAAGCATCCGGATCGCCGATGCGACCGAGAACCAGCATGAGCGAGCTTTTGGCAGTCATGTCTTCGGTCTGCGTAAGTACGTCCATAATCGCATCGCCGCGGTTTTCTTTCGTTTCGATCGTGTTCGCTACTGTAACCACCGTACGTTCGGCTTCGCGCCGTTCGGCATTGTTTTGAGCTTTAACCAGCAGCTCAGTTAGCGCCGGCAAATCCGATGGCGCAGCTACTTGTCCCAACGATTTGAGAGCTGCAACGCGAACGCGCACATTTTCATCTTTGGCTACGTTGAGCAGTTCCGGAACTGCATCGGTCATTTGGCGGTTGCCCACGGCTTGAACCAGCTCGACCTTGACCATGCCTTCTGCACCGGGGATAGCTGCCAAAATGGCTTTGTTGACGCCCGGGGCGCTCAATCGTGCCAGACTTTGTTGCGCGGTCTCTTTGGTCTCGCCCGAAGAGTTGGCAGCAACTTGAGCGAGGAGCAAGGCATCACTTTTGTCGCCGATAGCGGCCAAGGCTTCAAGGGCGGTTAGGCTGACATCCAGATTGTCGCTCTCCACGGCATCGGCCACGGTTTCGCGAACCTCAGTAGAGCCACGCACCTTGAACGCGGTCAAAAGCTGAATTTGGCCCAAAGGTTCGAGATTCGGCAGTTGCTCGGCAATGGCGTTCACATCCAGGTCACGTTTGCACTGGTGAACCATGCTGATGGCCACTGCTTTTAATTCTTGTGGGGTATCGCTGCTCAGCGTGTTTACAATGAGTTCGGTCGGATTTTCAACGGTTTTCACCAAACCAGTCAATGCAGCGGCGCGGGTAGGCAACGATTCGCTGGGAACGTAAAGGGATTCATAAATGGCGAATGCTTTGTCTTTATCGCCGGCTTGCAAAAACGCATCGGCATTTTTCAGATATGCATCCACAACCACGTCGCGGGTTTCGCCTTTAGTTGCGGTTAACGCGTCACCCAATGCGGTGGCTGAGGCATCGGTGCCCATTTTGCCCAAAGCCGCGGCAGCCGCTTTGGCAATGGCAACATCTTTATTCTTGAGCTGTTTGCTCAGCGGCTTTGTCGCCTCTTTAATCCCGCGTTCACCAACGGTGTTGATGACGCCGACTTTGATCGTGCCTTTGGTTTTTTTCAGCGCCTTTAACAGCGCAGCATCCACCTCGTCGCCGGGAATACGTTCCAAAGCGTACCGGGCAATGTCGGCATTTTTGGGATTTTTGCTGGTTAATAAATCGTATAGCACATCCACGGACTGTTCGGTTCCCATGATGCTCAGCTCTTTACACAAGAACTGCTTGGCCGCAAATGTGGTTTCTTTGTCCGACAGCGCCTCCAGCATGGCTGTTTCGTACTCGGCCAGTTTGGCCGGATCTTCGGAAGCTTGGCGCAGCATGTCGGTTAAAGTCGTCAGATTCTCGCGGCTGTCGCCGTAATCGTAGGTTTTGACCTCGTTGAGAACGGACTGAAAATCAGCCGCAACCGCTGTGGCTAAAAGTGCGACAAGAAGCGTGCAAGTTAAAATTCGAGTCATTTTTCAAACTCCTTTTGATTCTATGTGGAATGGTTTTGTTTTCCAATAATCTAAACAAGGGGTCGCTTAATAATATCGACAATGCCTTGTAATTTAGAAAGTAAAGTCTATTAAACTTTGTTTCTGTTGCCGCCGCGATCCCTTGCTGGGGTGAAACTCTCTTACAACCGCCACGGCGACCTTGTCGGCCGTTGCAGCATTTTATTGACCTCGGCATCCGAGCTGATCTCCTTGACCGGATCCCAGGTGAACGGCGTGTCCAGCAGCATGGCTATATTGAGCAAATGGCAAATGGTCGCCGTACGATGGCCAATTTCCTCATGCGCAATGGCGCGGCGGCGCGATTTTACCGCATCCAAAAAATTGCGGTGATGGCCTTCACTGTATTGCGTGTGGATTTCATTCGGTCCAATTTGTGACAACAAAATATCCGGATTTGACGCTTCGAGTCGACCACCGTGAATGTGGATAAAAATCCAGCCATCGTCGCCGATCAATTTCAAGCCGCGATCGCCCTCGCTGGTGCCAATCAGCTTGACACCGTTCGAGTATTGGCATTCGAATTCGTATTCGATAAAACAATCAAACAGATGGCTTTTGACTTGTTCGCCTTTGGCTTTAAATTCGATTGGTCCGCTATCATCGGCATCGTTTATAAATTGCGCCAAATCGATAATGTGCGCGCCGCGATCGGTCATTTCGCCGCCGCCGGTTTCGAGAATAAATCGCCACCAAAAATGCGTACGTTTGGGCGTGTATTCGGCCCACGATGCCGGGCCCAGCCACATGTCATAATGCAAGCCATCTGGAATCGGTTGCGTCGGGTGCGGACCGCTATCCTCACGTAAGGTTTGGTGATGGTTGTCAGAATTGGGCATGTTGACAACAATCTCGCGCAACGTGCCAATTCTGCCGTTTTTCACCAGCTCGTATGCATAACGCACGCTATTGTTGGAGCGTTCGTGGCTGCCGGTTTGCAAAATGCGGTTATTTTGACGAACCGCTTCACATAAAACTCGACCTTCGACCACAGAATTGACCAACGGTTTTTCGCAATAAATGTCTTTGCCTGCTTTGGCCGCGGCAATGGAAATAAGGCCGTGCCAATGATCCGGCGTGCAGACAGTTACAGCGTCAATGTCTTTGCGATCCAAAAGCTCGCGATAATCGATATAGGTGGCAAAATCGTTTTTGCTTTTAGTTACACCTTGTGCTTTGTAAGCTGCAATGGCTTTTTGAACCGCGGGATTTAATCCGGCGCGATTGTTACCGGGCTCTTGGTAAAGCATGTCAAAATCGCCCACCCCTTCATCCGTGTCGCACAGCGCGATAATTTCCGTATCCGGTTGGTTAATGAAGGCGCGCATGTTGTGCGTGCCTTGGCCGCCGAGTCCGATACAGCCCAAAACAATGCGCTCGCTGGGAGCTACGGCGCCGTTTTTGCCAAATGCGGAACCGGGGATGATGGTTGGCGCCACTGCTGCTGCGGCCGCCAATCCGGTTGATTTTAAAAATTCACGACGTTTCATGATTTCACCAAAATTTAGTTGTCTTGTTTTATTTTACTGCTTGGTGTGGCCTCTGCCTCTAAATCGCCAAGCGCGTATTGGATGCCGGCCAACATGTGTTTCAGAACCGGCGCGTTCCAGTAAATGTGCGGGTTATGACCCAAGCTGGTGTAAAAGACGCGGCCTTTACCGTATTCGCGAATCCAGCTCATGGCAAAATCCTTGTCCGCATAACGTTCCGGTAAAAAGCGGCGGTTGGGATTCATATCGGTTTTGTCGGTATCGATGCTGAGCAACACGCGCAAATCATCGCGCGAGTAGGGGGCGCGGAATTGAAAGACTTCATCTTGAATGGCGAATACGGTTTCATCAAACATTTGGGTTAACGGATGCGAGGGCTCTTCCACCTGCAAATAAATCGTTTCTTCAGGCCCCCACGGGTGGCCACCGTCTTCGTAAGCGCCGAGCATGTGGCCAAATGCGGGAAACTGCCAATATTCCGGCCACTGCACAAACGTGGCGCCTGCCGCGTGAATGCCGATGAATCCGCCGCCTTGCGAGACAAAGTCGAGCAGATTCATACGCAGCTCGGGGTCGGTAAACAATACGCCGGCGGTGTTGAGAAAGCAGATGGCATCAAATTGTTGCAACTTTTCTTTTTTGAACATTAACGTATCATTGCTAAAGACCGCTTCGAATGCACCGGTTTGCTGTCCCATTAACTCGATCGCCAGATTGCCGTGGGGAATGGAGTCGTGTCCATAGCCGACCTCGCCGTTGCGGACGTGCAGGTTCATCACCAATATTTTTCTCGGCTGCTGGGGCTCGGCAAAGGCTTGTTGCGGCAGAGCGGTTTCAATTTTCTCGTGCTCTTGGGGTGAAATGTCCGCCGCGGAAATGTGGTGGAATAGCAAGATAAAACATCCGGCGAGGAGCCAAAGGGTTTGTAAGCGGGTTGTTAGTTTCATATAATTTCTCAATTATTAATGTGTAGTGCTAGCGTTAGTTTCTCGGACGAATGTCCGAGCTGATTTCCCGTCCGTGATATATATCACGGACGATCTTGGGCACGGACGATCTTGGACTTTAAATTTAAGCAAATTTAATATGAAAATATACAACAAACTCCTGCGATACTTATAGAACCCAGGGACTGCGCATGGCGCGTGTTTTCAAGCGGTTCGCATCGTCATCATTAATAAATTCTTCCTTGGCATTATCCCACTCTACTTTGCGGTCGAGCATAATAGAGATGTATGCTTGGTGACAGTTCACATCCGAGTAAAAAGCGCTGTCGATGGAGCTAACCGGTGTCTTGCGACTCTTTACACAATCCAAAAAATTGCGTCGGTGATCGTTGCTGACCGGCAACCGTCTGTCGTTGGGTCCCAATTGCGTGCGCAGCAGGGATTTGGGTTCGGCATCCAAAAATCCGCGGCCTACATAAAGCCATCCCTCGCTACCCAAAAACAAAACTGCCATGTGGAACAGATCAAACTGCCAGGCCTTTTTCTTAGCCGTGTTCATGTCCATATGCAACAATTTGAGTCCATTTTTGTAAATATGTTCAATTTCAAAGCGCTGCGGCGTGTCGTAAAATCCTTTGGGGACAAATCCGGTGCCCTCTGCGCTAATCGGCGCGGCATTGTCCGAGCGGTTTACCCACTGCACCATATCCACGGAATGGATGCCCCAGGCCCCGGCAATGCAACCGAGAGAATAGTCTTCGAGCAGCGTCCACTCTCGCGTGCAGCGCTGGTGCGTGTGCGGCGCCCAGGGAGCGGGGCCGAGCCACATGTCGTAATCAAAGCCGTCCGGCACCGGCTGTTCGGACTGATGCGGAATTTGCGCATAATCGGCCGAGCCGATCATCACAGTTTCGAGATCGCCGATGTAGCCGTTCATGATCAGCTCCAACGCAAATCGAAATCGCAAATCCGAACGCTGTTGCGTGCCGAACTGAAATACCACATCGTGCGCTTTTACCGCATCGCGCATCACCTGGCTTTCGTGGATGGTGCGGCTGAGCGGTTTTTCGTAATACATGTCTTTGTCGTGACGTGCGGCTTCCTGGCCAATTAAGACATGCCAGTGATCCGGCGTGACATTGGTAACAGCATCGATATCCTCTCGCGCCAGCAACTCGCGGAAATCATTATAGGTAGCGCAATCGGAATGGCCATATTTCTGGTCGACTAACTGTTTGGCCTGGTCACGATGACTTTTACGCACATCGCAAATAGCAACAATCTGCGTGTCGTCATATCCTAAAAACGAGCGCACATGCCCGGTGCCCATGCCGCCGACGCCAATGCAACCCATGACAATTTTGTCGCTTGGCGCGGTGTAGCGCCCGCCCAAAACCGATCTGGGAACAATAAAGGGTGCCGCAGCCGCAAGGGTGGATTTTAAAAATGTTCGTCGTTTCATATTCTGATTCACTTATCAAGCCAGAGATAACCGGGCTTGAAGCCCGGTGCGAACTTGCTTCCAGGGATGGAATCCCGGGAAGAACAGATAATGAAAAAATTATGCGCTGCTAGTCTCGATCTCTTGACTCTTTCCGCTCGGAATTGAGTATATCCACCAAATCATCAATGAATGTGGAATTGGCAAAGGCCGGATTCTCAATGATATCTATAATGCGTTGGCGGCGCTCGTCGTCATCTTTTTCCTGCAATGCCTTTCGAGCCAAAACGCCCACAGCCACATCATCTTCTCGCAACGAGGCTGTCGAGCGGGTAATCCAGCCACTTTTTTTTCGATTTTCACCTTTTACTCGCAGCCAATCGGTATCGGTTTCCAAAATAGCAACAAACTCCATGGGCTCGAACTCGCGGTCGGTCATGGTTTTAAGATCGGGCCGGCGATACAGCAGCGCGCGGCTCACAATGATCGCGGGTTCGGCGTCCAATTCCAAGGCGTACGACGTGGTCCAGCCAATGGAGCTGTCCGATAATTGCACTTTGTAATATTCTCGCGATTCTTTGGTGGAATCGGTCTCGCCGATGCCTAACCAGGTCACTTTTTCGCCAAGGGCAATGGATGTTTTCCAATCCGCCACTGCAGTCGGACCGTCTCGCAACGAGGCCTCATCAACAATACAGACAGCCGGAACGAGTTTTCTCACTTTATTTTTGCTGCCAACGTTTGGCGTTGCGGTGTCGTTATCACATTGTACCAGGAAAATACTCGTAACGAATGTAAAAAGAAAAAAAGTTTTCATTTTACACGTGTCCTCTTGTTGTTTGCAATTTCCACGGGGCTCGATAGGCACGATCCAGCATGCGCGATGCCGTTTCGTCTCCCAGAATTTCTTCAGTTTCCGGATTAAATTTGATTTTGCGGCGTAACAACATGGAAATTTGTCCGAGATGGCCGGGAGTTGCCGACCGGTGCGCGGTTTCGCACGGAGTGATGGTTTCCTCTCGCGACTTGACGCAATCCAGAAAATTGCGGAAATGGCCCGGAGATTCGATCAGGTGCACCTCATCGGGTCCAAATTGTTCGCGCAGCAAGGATTTGGGCTCGGTTTCGATAACGCCACCGCGCGTCACATACACCCAGCCGAGTTCGCCGATCCAGCGAGTGCCGCCGCGAATTTCAGGATAGCCGCCAGCCAGAATCGTTTTAACGCCATTCGCGTACGTACATTCTACCCAGTAACGCGTTGCCGCATCGCGAAACCCGTCTTGAGGATAGTCGCCAGTGCCTTCTACTTCTACGGGACCGGTGCGGTCAAAGCCCAATCCCCAATGCGCAATGTCGTTATGATGACCGACCCAATCCATAATTTGTCCGCCGCCATAATTGAGATGCCAGCGCCAATTTTTGTGCACCCGCTCCTTGGCATAGGGTGCATAAGGAGCCGGGCCAAGCCAAAATTCATAGTCCAGTTCCGGTGGCGCAGGTTGAATTTGATTTTGACCAAATGTGCCGGCAAAATCGGTGTGACCGGATGGTAAGCCGACCTCAACCGTATGAACTTTGCCGATGCGACCGTTGCGAACCAGTTCGGCGCCAAAGCGGAAATTGGATTGCGAGCGCTGCCAGGAGCCGGTTTGCCATACGCGTCCAAACTTGTTCATCGCGTCCACCATGGCGCGGCCTTCGCGGAGCGAATGTGACAGCGGTTTCTCGCCAAACACATCTTTGCCCGAGCGAGCCGCGGCAATGGCTGGAATGGCATGCCAATGATCGGGCAGGCCGAGCATCACAGTATCGATATCCGTTCGCGCCATCACCTCGCGAAAATCGGCGTAAGTTTGGCAATCGGAATTTCCGTACGTCCCGTCAACGATGCGTTTGGCATTGAGTAAATGATTTTTGTCCACATCGCAAACGGCCACCACCTGACAATCGGATTCTCGCAAAAAATTCTCCATGTTGCCGGTGCCTTGCCAGCCCACACCAATGCAGGCCATGGTGATTTTTTCGCTTGGCAGGACCTGACCATTGCGTCCCAATACCTTTGCCGGTACAATAAACGGAGCTGCAAAGGCAGCAAGCGTGGCACTTGTAGCTTTAATAAAATCTCTTCTGTGGATTGTTTTGCTCACGGAAAACCTCTGTAGATGTGTGTGATATTCGATTTTGCTTTATTGCCCCTCTGCTCTGATATAACGTATTGGAGCAGGAGGTTTGGAAAAAATATCTTGATAAAGACGGTGATTATCAAAAAAAAACAGCTAGGATATAATGCGGGGATGGCTGCGGGTTGAAATCGATTATTGCTCGTGGTGTGATTGACCATAGCTGTCACTTGCTATTTTGCACAAATAATGAGGATTTGTATTAAGATAATAACCCGGTTCAGATCGTGCCCTTAAACCATCCAGGGGCTGCGTTTTGCGCGGGTTCGCAACCGATTGGCTTCGGCATCTCCGATAAATTCCTCCGTATCCGGATTCCAGCGCAACGTTCGGTTGAGCTGATGCGCTAAATTGCCGAGATGGCACACCGAAACCGAACGCGCGCCAATTTCAACATCGGCAATCGGTTTGGTGCGCGTGCGCATGCTGTTTATAAAGTCCATGTGGTGATTATTGCTTTTGTACAAATGGATTTCATTCGGGCCGATGGGTTGGCTGGTCAGATTTTCGGGCTCGGTTTTGAGATAAGACCGATTTACCGTAACCGTGCCGTGCGTACCTTCAAAACGGATAAAATTGTTTTCGAAATCCGTGGTCATTTCCACGCCATTGGCATAGCGATAGGTAAGCAAGTTGTATTCGCTCAAACGGGCCGGAATAATTTCCACCGGGCCGCTGTCGTCCATACCCAGTCCCCACTGCGCGATATCAAAATGGTGCGCGCCCCAATCAGTCATACCGCCGCCAGAATAGGCGCGATAATTTCGCCAGGCCGGCCAGCCGTTAAACGAGATCGGCGGTGCCAAAATCGCATTGTACGGACGCTCCGGAGCCTGGCCTTG
The DNA here is from genome assembly GCA_964414825.1 of uncultured Cytophagia bacterium. Lineage (GTDB taxonomy): Bacteria > Zhuqueibacterota > Zhuqueibacteria > Residuimicrobiales > Krinioviventaceae > CAYPZM01. Next base: position 15,038 of record CAYPZM010000059.1, read on the forward strand.
CCACAAATCCCATTCCAGTTCTTCGGGAAGCGGTTCTGCCGGCAAATCACAATCAATGGGATGCGGAATAAATCCTGTGGCAATAGAGACGCGAATATGTTTAATGTCGCCAATATAGCCGTTGCGCACCAGCTCGCACGCATATCGAAATCGATCCGAGGAGCGCTGCATGCTGCCGGTTTGAAATACGCGCCCGTTGCGCCGTACTTCGTTCACCATCATCCGTGCTTCTTCGAGGGTGAGAGATAGCGGCTTTTCGCAATAGATGTCCATGCCAGCACGCGCTGCCAAAATTGACGGAATCGCATGCCAATGGTCCGGCGTTGCCAGAACCATCGCATCCACATCCGTGCGGCTTAGAATTTCGCGAACATCCACCGTAGATTGGCAGCCGGTGTACGAATTGCCGGCTTTCTCGGAATAGTGGCGATTGATCTGATTATGGGCATGCTGCAATTTTTCCCGGTCCACATCGCACACGGCAACTATTTGCGTGCCCGGTGCATTGAGGAAACTGCGCAACAAGCCGCCGCCCTGTTTGCCAATTCCAACAACGGCAATGTTAATACGCTCATTTGGCAAATTTTTCGCACTGCCGAATGACGGCACAAGAGCCGGAGCAATGGCAAAAGCGCCCAAATGTTTAATAAAAGAACGACGATTCGTAATTTGTCTTGACATATAAAGGACATCCTTGGTTTATTGAGTTTGGAAGCGTAATATAAATATTCATCTATCTTTAGCAAAGGGAAATTTTGAGAGTGACACAATTTTACAATCCAGGAATGGCAGCGACTTGTGCCCATTTGGCATAGGCCAAGGTATCTTCAAAAGTGACAAATACAACCGGGTGTTTTTCGTCTTGGGGAAAACCGGGATAGGAGGTTAAGGGCGACTCTGCCGGGCCTTTGAACACCGCCCCATCCAATTCAAACAGTGAATGGTTGTAGCTGTTACATTGCAACAGTCCGCGATGTGGATTATAACTCAGCACCTGCTTGCCGTGCGTGCAAAAGCGCGACAATGCTACAAATGAGTCCGGTTCTGGCCGCACGATAATCAACTCAATTTCCCGTTCAGGAAAACTGAGAAAAACGGCGAGCCCGGGCAGCAATGCAGCCGCTTTGTCGAGGGCGATCACGATTCGACCATCTTCAATCGTATAGCTCTCCGGCTCCAAATCCGGCGTATTGCAACAATCCGATGGCGCGGCAAAAGCAGACAACACCTGGCAGGTACACAAGCCACCGGTTGCCAGTGCTGTATCGCGCAACATTTGGCGGCGGGTGACATATTTTCGTAATCCAGTCTCCCTTCTTCAAGTTGGGTTGTTTACAATGAACAATGATCAATGATCACTGTTCATTGATTTTTGAAATCATTCATATCTAAGCGATTCCACCGGATTTACTTGCGAGGCCCGATAGCTGATAACGGCCGTAACCAACAGCGCTATGAACAGAATCGTGGTGCCCGTCATCACAAAAATCCAAAAACTAATGTTGATACGATAGGCATAATTTTGTAGCCAATTGCGGACAATCCACAGCGCCAAAAAGCCGGAGATGCAGGTTGTGACAAACAAGGAGATGATCTGCGAACCCACTAATAGTTGCACAATTTGCCGGCTGCTGGCGCCAATGGCTTTGCGAATGCCAATCTCTTTGGTGCGTTGCTGCACGGTGATGGCGGTGATGGCGGCGAGCCCCAATATCGTCAACACAAGCGCCAAAATCGAGCCGGCTTGCACGAGTTGGATGAGCCGGTTCTCATCGCCGTACATGGCAGCAAACGCATCCTGCAAAAACGCATAATTGGGCGCATAATTCGCATCATAGGTCGCAAAAACCTGGTTGATATTGGCAATGGTCGCTTGCGGATCGGTGGAGCGGATTCGAATGGAAATCGTAAATATTTGGTCTCTATAAAACGTAAACACCTCCGGTTTGATCGGATGGCGCAGCGAGCTATAATGATAATCCTTGACCACACCAATCACTTCCATGGGCTCGGAAAACATCACCACTTGCGCACCAACTGGCTCGTCCAATCCCAATGCCCTGGCGGCGGCCTCGTTTATAATGACGGCGTTTCGGTCGGTGGAACGCGTGGCGTCAAATTCACGCCCTGCAAACAATTGCATCGCATACGTTTTTAAGAAATCCGGCTGCACCCGTACTTCGCGGATAGAGATGCGAGATTGATCCGGCATGCCGAATTTTTTCATACTTTGCCCGCTGGCGCCCTGTCCCGGTCGCGAATGCGAGCCAGTCACCGAAACGATATTCGGGAATTGTTGCAGATCATTTTTGATAAGCGGAAAAGAACTGCGCAATTGCGAACTCAAACCTTGGTATGCGATCACGTTTTTGGCGTCAAATCCCAGCGGCTTGTTTCTCATATAATTCATTTGTTTGTGCATCACCAAAAGATTGGTCAGCAGCAGCATGCAGATGGCAAATTGCAGCAACACAATACCTTTTCGCAAACGCTGTTTTGGCGCACCCGAAGAGCCGACGCCTTTTAGTATTTGTACCGGTTGCTGGCGGGATAGATACCACGCCGGATAGGCGCCGGCTAGCAGAGCGGTGAGTAAAAAGAGGCCAATCATGGTGAAAAGAAATTGCGGCTGCAACAACGCGCTCATGGACAGTTCTCTTCGAACCAATTCGCCAAACGGATGCACCAAAAATGAAACAACATATAACGCGATCAGCAACGCAAACAGCGATAACAGAAATGATTCCGACATAAATTGACGAACGAGCTGGAATTGCGTGGCGCCCAAAGTTTTGCGGATGCCGGTTTGCATGGCCCGCTTGCTGCTTTGTACAAGAAATAAATTGACAAAATTGGCAATGGCGATCAGCAAAATGAGTCCTGTGAGCACCGCAAATATCGAAATGGCCTGCGGATCGCCTTGAGGACCGAGACCGCCAGCGGCTTTGGAATACAGGTAAATATCCTGGAGCGGCAACAAGCGCGAGCCGGGCGGTGTGTCGAGCCCAAGATTTGTAGCCCACTCGAGCATTAAATCGTTATGCACGCGTTCAATTTCGGCCAACGTGGCTGTGATGGGGACATTGGCAGCAAGCGCGTAATAGGTAAAAAATTCCAGTCCGCCCATATGCGCCATTGTGCCATTTGCCGACATGGGCAGCAGCACATCAAAGTCAAAATGAGAGGTTTTGGGCAAATCGGGCACAACGGCTGCAACCCGAACGAGCTGTTCCTTATCCCGCAACGAATACTCGGATACCGTCACCAGTTTCCCGATGGGATTGGCCTCACCAAACAATTTGCTTGCGGTGCGCTGGTTGATAACAATCGCATCCGGTGTTTGCAGAGCGAGATCAAGATTACCCGCAACAGCCTGCAAACGAAACACCTGAAAAAATGTCGAATCCACATACAAAAACCGCAAATTGCGAAAACGCTGGTTGTTTAAATTGATTTCCGGATTGATGGTTCGATATATCTGCACCGCTGATTCGATGCCCGGAACCTGCGCCGGCAGCTCGGTATACGCTTTGCGCAGACAAATAGGGAATTCCACCATGTTGTCATTCTCCACAACGGTGACACTCAAGCGGTAGATGCGATCCCGGTTCGGCCAATGACGGTCGTAACTCAGCTCGTGGCGTATAAAAATGAGCAGCAGCATCGCCGCTGCCAGTCCGGCCGCAAAGCCGAGAATGGAGATGAGAGAGGTGGATTTGTTGGCGTTTAGGGTTCTGAGCATGTTCATCATAAAAACCTCGTTTCAAGATCAATTATGGTTTAATTCGGGCTGATTTCTACCAAGCTCGCTGGTATCAGCATAAATGCCGGTGAATATTTTTTCGCCGACAAGTAGCGTGTCTTTGAGCAAGGATAGATAACATTTCGTTTCCAAGCACTTTGTAAACGATAGATATTTGTCCTTATTTGCTGATCATGAATCATTAGAATCATTCATACCGCAACGCCTCCACCGGATTCGCTGTCGCTGCTTTTGCTGCTTGCAGACTCGTGGTCAAACATCCAATAAAAAGCGCGGCAGTACCTGCAATGAGAAATGGAATCAATGTTATATCAACTCGGTAGGCAAAATTCTGCAGCCAGGCGCGCATGGCAAACCAAGCCAGTGGCCAGGCAATTAAATTTGCAATGAGAATCCATCCGATAAAATCTTTAACAAGCATATAAATGATATTGGTGACAGACGAACCCAGTGTTTTGCGTATGCCGATCTCTTTTGTTTTATTTTCTGCGATAAACAGCACCAGCCCGAGCAGTCCGAGGCATGAGATAAAAATAGCGAAAAGTGCAAAATAAAGAAAAACGGATGCAAGGCGCTGTTCGGCTTGATAGAGTTCGTCTACCTTGTCATCCAAAAAGTGCAGTTGGATTTCCTGACCCGGATAATAT
>CAYPZM010000060.1:0-18833 GCA_964414825.1 uncultured Cytophagia bacterium
GCATATGAATTTGATGGCAATTGGGACAAACCCGATTCCGCAAAAATGGATTTTACCATCAATCTGTCACGAATGATTGCCCAATTTGATTCTTGTCGATTTGTGGTCATTGGCGCTGGCGGAGGCGGCGATGTCCTGCAACCCCTGCAAGAGGGCGCCACAACCGTGTATGCCGTGGAAGTTATTCCGCACATTAATGAGATGTTATACAAAGGTGCTCTGAGCGAATATACCGGTCGATTGTATCAGGATCCGCGAGTTCGGGTGATTACCGAGGACGGCCGCGCGTTTGTGCGGCGCTATAAATATGAATTTGATGTGATTTTTTCCTCAAGTTCCAATACGCTGGCAGCGCTCGCATCCGGTGCGTTTGCGCTGGCGGAAAATTATCTGTTCACGCGCGACGCCTTTTCCGATTATTGGCAAGCGCTGTCAGACAGCGGTTATATGGTCATCGAGCATCAAGTTTATGTACCGCGATTGGTGGCTGAGGTGCAAGATGCTTTGAAGCAAAATGGGGTCCAGGATGCAAACGCGCATTTTGCCGTGTACGATTGGCCGGAAGCCCGGCGCAATTTGCTGGTCATCTCAAAACAGCCTCTTTCGAAGGAAAATATTGATCATGCCGTTACCGGGCCAAATGGAGTAGCGCAATCTCCCTTTAACTTGCTATATCCGGCGCCGGATTCTCTGAAACATAATCTGGTCAACCGTATTGTGCAAGAAGGGTGGAGGGCGGCTGCGGATTCGGCTAGAATTGACATTTCGCCATGCACGGACAATCGGCCGTTCATCGCGCAAATGGGACTCTGGCGCAACTGGGATATCAACAAACTGGAAAAGGTCATTCCGCACAGCGATATTTTTGGCTTTCCGCTCTCCAAGATTATTATTTTGATTATTCTTGCCATTGTCCTAGTTTTGGTCATTCCGCTCAATTTGCTTCCCTATCTATGCAAAGGCGAAAAACTCAAAGGGTTTCCCTGGCTCTTTTTCTTCACCATTGGCATGGCGTTTATGATTGTGGAAATTGTTCTGGTCCAAAAATACGCATTGTTCATCGGCCCCTCGGTTTATAGTATTGCAACCGTGTTATTGACGTTGTTATTGGCTTCCGGAATGGGCAGCCGCATATCGCAAAAAATTTCGGCAAAAATATTATTTGCCGCAATTGTTGGCTGGTTGGTCGCTGACATTTTAATTTTCGATCACATTATCCACGAGCTGGCGTATTTATCGCTTTTGCCAAGAATGTTCATTACGGCATTGCTTTTGTTTCCGTTGGGGCTATTTATGGGCATGCCCTTTCCTAAAGCGGCGCTGCGCGTGGGCGAGTTGGTGGATTGGGGATTTGCCGTGAATGGTGCGGCCTCGGTTTTGGGTGCAACTGCCATTATGTTGGTTGCGTTTGCCTGGGGATTTCAGGCATGCTTGCTGATTGCCGCTGGACTTTATCTCGTTGCCGGAGTCTTGTTTAGCCAAAGCAGATTGTGGTGAGTGCAAATCCTAACTGCGTGAGGTGAAAACTTTACCATCCCGTGTGGTTGTAAAACGAATGAACTCGTAAAGGCGCCTAAATAATAAAGTCCCGGAGCCGTGTCATTCGTCTAGGGGGGGTCAACGAACAACGAGGATCGGTCTCCGGAACCAAATTTTAGCAACTCTTTAACCCAAAACCTTTAAAAAAGTTCACAAAAATATTATGTTTGTAAATAGGCTCTGACCTCTGATCGGCCTCAATTTGCAAATAAATGTTTACATATACAAGAGTTTGTGATAAAGAAACCATTTCATGAGAAACGTTTGGTTTCTGTTTTTCTTGCCTGCGGTAGGCACGTGGAGGCATAACTGAAAACTCCCCTGAAAAAGTGCCACCACACGGTCAATGAGGTAGCCCATGTGGTGGCCCACCCCAATTTTTGTAACTCTTAATCTATAAAAATCCCGATTACTAGAACCTTTCTTGTAATTCTGTAATTCCCAAATTTATAAAAATGGAACCCATTTGTTTTAGCATAGTAAAGGATTTTGGTGCTTGACTATGCATTCGAGTGTGAATAGTTTCCCTGGTTCTCTTGTGAATAAATGCCTTCCATTGGATTTTGATCGTGAACAGATAGACTTTGGACATTAGTGGCAACACAAAAATAGGAAAACATTTTTATTTGTTTGGCTTTATGAAAATAATGTATTATCATTCATACCTTTCAAAAAGCCACTCACAATTAAAATATGGAAATGCCTGCATGAGTTTCGATTGGAGAAAAATCGTCGCAATTGGTGCTATTATTATTTTCTGTAGCCCTAACCAGGGACAAGCGCAGGCAATTCGGCAACGGGTATTGCCCGGACTCGATGTGTTGATGGTAGACTCGGATCTGATTTCGAATCAACGCGTTGGCCTGATTACCAATCCTACAGGCATTTCGAAAAACGGCCAATCCACCATTGATGTTTTATTCAACCACCCTCAAATCAACCTTGTAGCGCTATTCGGGCCAGAACATGGCGTGCGCGGAGATGCTCCGGCCGGCGCTTACGTACCTTCTTACAAGGATGCGCGAACAAACTTGCCCGTATACAGCCTCTATGGCCAAACCCGAAGGCCCACTGCCGATATGCTGGGGCAGGTTGATGTTTTATTGTTTGACATGCAGGATGTTGGAATTCGACCCTACACCTATATCTCAACCATGGCTTATGCCATGCAGGCTGCGGCAACATACGACATCCCGTTTATTGTGCTGGATCGCCCCAATCCATTGGGCGGCGAGCTGGTGGAAGGTCCCATGTTGGAGGAGCAGTTTTCCTCGTTTATTGGTCTCTATCCCATTCCCTACGTGCATGGCATGACGATCGGCGAGCTGGCGCTTTATTTTAACTCCGAGTTTAACATTGGGGCGGACCTGACCGTCATTCCCATGCAAGGCTGGACCCGTTCATTAACCTTTGCACAAACAGGTTTGTTATGGGTGCCCACATCGCCGCATGTGCCGCACGCAACCACGCCATTTTTTCTCGCCACAACTGGTGCTATTGGCGAGTTGCAAACGCTTAACGAAGGCGTTGGTTATACTTTCCCGTTTGAAACCATTGCAGCCGAATGGATCGATTCGTATCTGTTGGCTCAACGATTGAATGATTTGCAGCTCCCCGGCGTATTTTTTCGCGAAATCTCGTACACGCCGTATTATGGGGCTAAAAAGGGGATCAGGTTGCACGGGGTGCATATTCACATTGCGGATTATTCCATTTTCAGACCTGTGCACACACAAATAGCCATATTACAAACGATTCATAGCTTGTATCCCAAAAATGGTGTGTTTAATGCCGAGCGTTTAAATATGTTTTACAAAGCCTTGGGCACAGACGACATCTATAGCGGTATTATCAATTCACGCTCGTTGGAAGAACTAGAAGCGATCGCCAGCAGCGGACTTTCGGGTTTTCTAAAAAAGCGTTCAACATACCTCTTGTACAACTAGTTACAAGTACATTTTTTTACAAATAGGCAAGAACTTTTTAACAAGCGCCTCGTCTAATAAATTGTTGAAAGCGATGTATATTTTCTTCGGATTCATTCAACCTCTCATCTATGAGAAAGATTATAATGATTAGAACCTTATTTATAATGATCATTTTGTTTGCTTCCAATCTGCTCTACTGGTCTTGCGGTGGTGCGGAAGCGGATATTGTAACGTTTCGAATTGAACGGACAACGTACAGAGTACTAGTCAGCGGCGAAGGCGAGCTGGAAGCTAAAAATGCTCAAGTGCTGCAAACGCCTATGGTATGGCCGGCTCCAACGGTCTCCTACTTGATTGAGGAAGGTTCCACTGTTATAAAAGGTGATGTCATAGCAGAATTCACGCAAACTCAAATCGAAAACGAGTATTTAAATGCCCAGGATGAGGTAGAAGCTGCCAGGGCGGATTCCATAAAAACCGAAGCCGAGCTGTCGCTGCAGCTCTTGATGTACGAATCGCAATTTCTCTCAGCCAATGCTGCTGCCGAAGCCGCTAAATTGCAACTAGCAAGAATCGAATTTGAGGCGCCGCGCACACAGGAGATCAAACGACTGGAAATCGCCCAATTTGAGCTCGAAGCCGAACGCGCTCGGAAAAATCTCTCATCTTTGCAAACAATTCAGACAGAAGAGCGTACCAACGCCGCTTTGCGCATCAAACAAGCGCAAAATAAAGTAAATCGTGCTCAAGAACAGTTGGCACAGCTCACTTTGCGTGCTCCATACGATGGCATTGTGGTGTATGGCATTAATCCAATTACAGATGAAAAAGTACAAGAAGGCACGACACTTTACCCGCGCATGCCCGTAGCCAAAATTCCGGATTTGAGCGTGATGCAGGTGAAAATGCAAATAAGCGAGATCGACGCGCAAAAGTTAGCCAATGGCATGCCGTCTCGTATCACGATTCCGTCTCTGGATAATTTGCACTTTACCGGCAAAGTAACGCGCGTGGATCGCGTAGCCAAGCCCATATCGCGTGGGTCAAAGGTAAAAAAAGTTGAAGTGATAGTCGAACTCGATTCAACTTTGCACGCACTTCGCCCGGGAATTACCGCAACGGTTGACGTCATCGTCCGCGAGATCCCCAATATGATGCCCCTGCCTTTTGAAACCGTGTTTGAGCGGGATAGTGTTAGGCTGGTTTATGTCAAAAATTCTGACAGCTTTGATCCGCAACCCGTTGCATCACTCTACCAGGATGAAGATTTTATGCTCGTTTATGGAAACGTTCAGGAGGGGCAAGAATTGGCTCTAACGGAGCCTCCAAAAAGCCGAGTGAACTGGCCGGACACCTTGATGCCGATAAGCGTGCCTGCTGAAGCAGATACGTTAAAAGGACAGGAGAAAAAAGAGTCGCCCGAACGTCCGGAGATGACTCCGGAAATGATGCAGCGCTTGCAGAATTCACAAGGTCGCCGGGCACAACGTCCATCGAATAATTGATGATAACTTGAGGAATGCAACATGCTCGCTAAAAAAGGATGTTTTTTGCTATTTATTGCTTTCATAACCCTGTTGGCATGCCAATCAAAAATGGAAGTGAATATTGAAACCTATACCGTGAATCGGGGAGAGTTTCTCGCAACTGTAACCGAAACAGGTGAGCTGGCTGCCGTCAATTCTGTTATGATTAATGCTCCCAGCATCGATTGGCGCTTTGGCTCTTTAAAAATAACTCAACTTGTCGATGAAGGCAGCCAGGTACAAGCCGGAGACACATTGGTCGAATTTGACCGAGCCGAGGTTGAAAAAGGCATTGTTGATGCCAAAGCCGAACTTGAAATAGCCGAAGCGGAATTGCGCAAAACCCAGGCTCAGCAAGCGTCACAAATTGAAGGGTTGGAAGCTGATCTCGAACGCACCAAATTGCAGCATAGAATCTCGCAGCTCAATTTGGAAAAAGCCATGTACGAATCCGATATTCGCAAGCAAGAAATCGAGCTGGAACTGGAGCGAGCGGCTATTTCGCTTGAAAAAGCGGAAAAAGAGATCGAAAATCAAAAAGCCGTGAATAGCGAAGAGATCAGCAAATTAAGGCTTAATATCAATCAGGTCCGATCTCGCCTGGATGAAGCTTATAATACATTGGCAAAAATGACCGTTACATCGCCATCACCGGGAATTGCGATCCTCGAAGAAAACTGGTCGACGGATCAAAAAATAGCGGTAGATGATCAACTGTGGGACGGCTGGCCCATGATTAGCCTCCCGGACCTCAGTGTGATGAAAGCTGAAATCCCGGTCAATGAAGTTGATATTGCCAAAATCGACACCTCTCTCGATGCTTATATCCGCATGGATGCTTTTCCGGATACCAGTTTTCACGGAGTTGTGACAGAAATCTCCACACTTGCTCGCGCAAAAGAGCGCGGCTCTAGCGTAAAGGTGTTCGATGTTGTCGTTACTCTGGATGAAACCGATGCCACGCTGATGCCGGGAATGACGGTTAGTTGCATAATCGTGGTGGATCGCATAGCCGATGCCATATTTATCCCGTTAGAAGCACTGTTTAAGAAAAATGGCAAAAACATCGTCTATGTCAAAAAAGGCAGTGGATTTGAAGCGCGGCAGGTGGAAATTGGGCAGGAAAACCAGGATTTTGTCATCATTACGCAAGGTCTCGAAGAAGGCGATTCTATTGCCCTGATCGATCCGTCAATCAGCGAAGAAACAGAAGAGAGCGAGGAGGAGGCGACATCATGAAGCGCTTATTAATTCTAATATTCGCAGGATTCCTCCTGTTCTCTGCTTGTCAGAAAGATACACTTGATCGCACGCGTGTGCAACAAGGCAAGTTTGTTGCCAGCATAACAGAAACCGGAGAATTACAGGCATTGCGTTCCAGAGTGGTTATTGCGCCAAATTACAATTGGAATTATGGCCGTCCGACCATTGTAGCCTTGGAGAAAGAGGGAGAACTGGTTGAAAAAGGCGACTGGATAGGGCAGATAGATACGTCGGGAGTCGTTCGGTATATGACTGAACAGGAGAATCGTCTGGCTGTTGAAAAGGCCAATCTGCAAACCATGATTGTTCAACAAGAAACCGCTATGAAAAATCTGGAAGCGACATTAAAAGAACAAGCGGCTGCGCTGCGTCAGGCACAAATCGATACTCAGCGTACCCGATTTGAAGCGCCCACGCAGCAAGAAATATCGCGTTTGCGGCTCCGGATGGCTGAAATCGATTACCGCAAAGCCCAAAATAATATTGAACATACAAAAATTATTCAAGAACAAGATCTGCTTATTCAACGGAACCGTATCAAACAAATCGAATCTGAACTTGCGGAAGCAGAGCGAACTATTGGAACGTATCGATTAACTGCCCCTGCCAACGGCATGGTCGTATATCGTGAGCATGGCCGGCGACGAAATCGCGAAAAAGTTAAGGTAGGCGATGAAATTCGACGTGGTTCGGCGCTTATCGGTTTGCCGGATCTCTCGCAAATGAAGGCTGTTGCCGCCATTAATGAAACGGATATTCGAAAACTTCATCTCGACCAAAAGGTGCTCGTGCGGTTGGATGCCTTTCCCGATAAGGAGTTTAACGGCAAGATCATATCGATTGGCAAAATAAGTGAAGAGGAATCCGACGAGTCGGATGTCAAAGTATTCGAGTTTGAAGTGTTGCTCGAAAATGCCACGTCCATTTGTCGCCCCGGCATGACCGTTAGCTGTGAAGTGATTGTTGCCGAGTATGAAAACGCCATGTTTGTTGACAATTCCTACATTGCTGAAAAAGACAATCAGTTTTATGTCATTGTTCATCGCGGCGCAAAACATCAGTGGGTTCCGGTAGAGTTAGGCGCTCGCAACAATAAAACCGTTGTGGTCAAAGGAGATTTAAAAGCCGGGGACAAACTCGTCGATCCGACCATGGAGGAACAAGCGTAATGTTAATACAAGAACTATTGCGAATGGGATTGGAAGGGCTTCGCGTGCACCGGTTGCGCTCGGTTCTGACCATGTTGGGAATTATCTTTGGCGTGGCCGCGGTAATCGCCATGCTTTCCATTGGCGAAGGAGCCAAACGCGAAGCGCTGGCCAAATACAAAGTATTGGGCGTAAACAATGTCATCGTTCGGGATAAAGATTTGAGCGAAGCCGAACTGGAACAAGTGCGCGCCAAATTTTCGCGGGGACTGTCTTTAAAAGACGCTGATGCCATTAAAAAAATTGTTCCAACCGTAACCTTGGTGGCCCCGCAAGCCGAATTACAAATGGAAGCCAAGTTTGAAGACAAATCAACGGCTGCCACGGTCGTCGGAGTTACAAAAGATTATGAAGAGATATTGAACTATGTTCCTAGCCGAGGCGAATTCTTTTCGGATGATCACCACGATCGCCAATTGCGGGTTTGCGTTTTAGGCGCAGATGTAACACAAAATCTGTTTCCCGTGCAAAATCCGGTCGGCAAAAATGTAAAGTTGGGCGATGTGTGGTTTCAGGTCATCGGTGTTATGGAAACCAAATCGTTATTTACCGAAACCGTGGGCGAGTTGGCGTCTCGAAACCTCAACCAGGATGTGTATATCCCCTTGTCCTCATTTCTGCGTCGTTTTAGCAAAGAAGATGTGCTCGCCAGCGAACTGGATCAGTTGACCATTCAAATTGGCGAATCCAGCCAATTGGTGGAAAGTGCCGAAGTGGTGCGACGCATCATGGAGCGTCGACATCGCGGAAACAAAGATTTTGACATTGTCATCCCTTACGAGCTTCTCAAGCAAGAAGAACGTGAAACGCGCATTTATAATATGGTTCTCGGCTCTATTGCTGCTATTTCGTTGTTGGTGGGTGGTATTGGTATCATGAACATCATGCTGGCAACCGTGTTGGAGCGGACGCGTGAAATCGGTATTCGTCGTTCGCTCGGCGCCAGGCGGCACGAAATTTTGATGCAGTTTTTAATCGAAGCCATTGGCCTCAGCCTGGTTGGTGGTTTGGTCGGTATAATTCTGGGCGTGAGCATGTCGCTAATCATCAATACATTTGCGGAATTTAGCACGGTGGTAACCCCCATTTCAGTCATTGTTGCATTTGGCGTATCGGGCGGAGTCGGCGTAGTGTTCGGCACGTTTCCAGCGAAAAATGCTTCAAACGTTAATCCTATTGATGCGCTACGATACGAATAAAGGGAGATAATAATGGCCTATGGCGCAACAGCCGGAGCAGGAGCCGCCGCCGCCGCTGCTACTGCAGATGCCATCAAGGCATCCGGCGCTATTGTCAAGGTGGACCCGGATAATTTTGTGAAACTGGTGTCCAAAGCAACAGCCCCGCTTGTCGTCATTCAGGAGGGCGGTTTTCTCAGCTCCAATTTCCACTACCTCTTTGGGTACAAAGGCTTGGCTTTTTACTGCAAATCTGCAAAACAATTGTCCCTGCCGGGGGATGCTGAAATCGTTGCAGCAAAAAAAATATGGATTCCCGGGTAATTGCGTGCTCCCAGTTATCGGAGAAAATTGCCTTTTCGGTTCATGCCGAATCGTAAGGATGTAACAACCGTGGTTCGATATGTGGCATACATTTTATTATGTGCGAGCGCTTTTGTTGGTGCTGCGGAAAATGGATTGATGCTGCGTGGCAGTTTTGGTATGACTTTGCCGCTGGCGCCGGATTATTTGACAACCTATTGGCAGCCCGGTCTTGAGGTGAGTGCCGGAATCGGATTTGAACTGGAAAATATTGCATTTTTTATCTCGTTTGGGCACCAAAGCTTTGATTATGATGAAAAAAAATATGTGACCTCGGGCGACCACGCCAGTGCCAACGAATTAAACGTTTATATGAGAAAATCCATTAAAACGCTGCCGTTTCGAACGATTCAACCTTTTTATTCCTTGGGAGTTGGCCTGGCATTGCTTTCCACGCCGGCGATGTATAAAACAACAGAAAATATGTTTCGATCCTTGGAGCGCGGTGATTTTCTCGAACGGCCACACAGTGACAGCGGCTTGAACACTGAAATTGGCCTGGGAATTAATTACAAAATAGAAACGCAAACAGAGTTTTTTCTGGAGCTACTCTCTCGCACAGCATTTCTGCGCGAGCAAACCTTTGCTACCATTTGCGGTCGAGTGGGAGTCTCGTTTGGGATTTAAATCTGCAATTCCAGGTTGACGATTGGCTCGGCAGAACAATCTATTTCTCGAGTGTGTTTTTCGGACAGTCATCAAAAAATATAGTTATTGAGATGTTGCTTTTTTCGGAGGATTTATGCGAATACTAACATATGCACTTTTATTTCTTATGGTCGGCGTATACACTGGCTTTTCTCAAGAAACACCAGAACAAGAGGAAACGCCGAAATTTTTAACCGTGGGTGATGCCATCTCTATCGCGTTAGAAAAAAGCTACGAAATGAAAGTGGCGCGACTGGATCGATTGTCAGCGGAAAAAAATCTGGTCTCTGCAAAAAGTAATTTCAAGATGCGCATTGATGCCAATTTTGAGCTGCCCAACGCCTCGGAGCAGGTGCGAGAAATTCAAGTCCCGAACCAGTTGCCCTTTTTTAATACAACGGGTGAGCTGCGCTATCAGGGCAACCTCTTTTTTACGCAACCACTGCCCACCAATGGCCGATTTCGATTAGCCGGACGCACGTACTACCGCGATGTGTCCACTTGGTCAGAACAAAACAAACTCTCTTCTTCCAGATATGATGTGTTGACATCATTTAGTCTCGATTTTCAGCAACCTCTGTTTACTCTTAATGAGTTAAAGACCAATCTCAAACAGGCAAACCTAAGCTACGAAAGTGCGGTGCAGCGTTACAACCGCGATGAACTCGATATCGTTTATAATGTAACTGCCGCATTTTACTCTGTTTATCGTGCCACGCGCGAGTTGGAAATTGCCAGAGAAGACGTTCAGCAGCAGCAAGAGATTTATCAACTGGCCAAGCAAAAATATGAGGCCGGCCTTATTCCGGAAGTTGAAGCCTTGCAAATGCAAGTTGATTATGCCGAAAGTCAGGCGGCTTTTGTTGAAGCAGAAGAAGCTCTTTCGCGCCTGTCCGATGCTTTTAAACAATTAATCGGCCTCAAATTAACCGACAATATAAATGTCATGACCGAATTCGAATATTCACATATTGAAGTCGATTTGCAACAGGCCATTGAATTGGCCAAAGAGCAGCGCTCCGAAATACGGTTGAATGAAATTGACGTTGAATTGGCCAAACTCCGGGTTAAAGAAATTGATGCATTCCGAGATTTTCAAGGTACATTAACCGCCTTTTATGATCTCACCGGTGTGGCCAGCTCTGATGTTTGGGGGACGAGCGATTATACCGAACTTTGGGATCGAAGTCTCGACGATATGCAAGGGCGACCGGATAACCGTGGCGTGGTGTTCACGTTGTCAGTGCCGATATGGGATTTTGGCGGCAACCGGGCTGCTGTACAATCCGCTCAGGCAAATGTCAATGCCAATGAGCTCGCGTTGATGGAAATGAAAAAGACCATCGAGCGCGAAGTGCGCCAAGTTGTGGGACGTTTGCGTGCCGCAGAAACTCAGTTGACCGTGCTGGAGCAACGCGAAGAAATTGCCAAACGCGCTTTTGATATTACCGTGGAACGTTTTAACAATGGCGATATTACCAGTCAAGAATTGGCATTGGACAGGGGGCGCTATATTGCCGCTCAATTGGCCTATCTAAATGCATATATTAATTATCAGTTGGCGCTCGCTGACCTCAAACGTAAAACCATGTATGATTTCGAGTACGGCCAAAGCCTGGTAGAATAATCTGCGCAAATATTGCCCTTTGCTTTTGATGAATGGTTTTTTAAATTCTAAAAAAACGAGGGCTTTATGTTACAAGAAAAAAAGGCAGATTTTTATCAAAAGCTGCGTACAAAGATCAGCAAATGGCTGCAAAAAGAGGACGGTGCCTCGAACAAGTGGTCGAGATATATCATGTGGGCGCCGGATTTGTTTTATCTTTTGTGGAAACTTTCCATGGATCCGGCAGTTCCAACAGCAGAACGAGCCAAGATTTTGGGAGCTATCGCTTATTTTATCAGTCCTATCGATCTCATTCCGGAAGGCTTTCTTGGCCCACTGGGCTTTGCGGACGATATTGTGCTCGCTGCAATCGTCCTCAACGGCCTGGTAAATAAAACCGATCCGGAAATTGTGAAAAAATATTGGCTGGGTGAAGAGGAGGTGCTTGTGGTCATTCAAAATATTCTTAATGTGGCCGACAAAATGGTGGGCCAAAAAATTTGGCGAAAATTAAAGCAAAAATCAGGTTGAGGAGTAACGATGAAACGCATGCTTGCCATTGGCTTTGGCTTTTGTTTGGTTGTTGTTCTTTTACAATGCTCTCCGAACGAGTGCAAACTGAGCGAAAGCTTTTCTGTTGATACCTCTCCGTTTGTTTTGGATAAAGGATTTAACAAATATACGTTTAAATTTGCATTTGAACAAAAGGTTGAAGTGTATCGTGGGGAATGTGCCGCGGACAAAAATGTCAATCGCACTAACCTCAAATTAACCAGTTTTGCCCCGTGCGACCAGGTGGTTAATTTTACCATAAATATTGGTCAGGGTGAAGATTCTTATCAAATTAAAAAAGATAGTGTAGCGATCAAATCGGAAGAGACGATTGATTTTGGCACAGTGCGCCAGGGTGGCGGGCGCATCGATTTTGCTGAAATCGATATCGCGCTATTTTGCCCGCTGTGCCCGGGGGACGAAGAATAAGCAGCAGGTTTCAAGCTGACTTGTCGTTTTGGCTAAACGACCTTATGGTGTGTCCAGTTAATTGTAGCACACGTACAAGGTGTGCTACAAATTAGATATCGCTTTATTTTTGCAAGGTCATTATTTTTGCATCCACAACATCTCCCGCCGTAATTTGATAAATATACTTGCCCGAAGGCAAATCTCCTGCATCAAACCACAAACTGTATTCCCCGGCCCCCATCTCATCTTGCCAAATGTCCTTTATCTTTTGGCCGCGAATGTTAAACAACTCTATTTTTACAAAAGATGGCTCTGTTACTGAATAATGCAACGTGGTTGTTGGATTATAGGGATTAGGATAATTCTGCTTCAATCCAAATCCCTGCACTGTTGGAGCTGCCAATTGCTGCACGGAAGCGGCTGGTGGATTGTTTTGTTTGTTTTGTGCAAACACCCATTGGAATAGATACGGATAATCATACGATTCAGCCCACATGACATGTCCGACATTTTCCCATTCCGTATACAGCAATCGCGCTCCGTTCTCTACAGAAGCGGCTACCTCTATGTTACTCTTGCCCGTGCAATCGCCATCTTTGCAATGCGTATAAATCGCGGTTATGCCTTGGTTTTCCATGGCCTGCACCATTTGTCGCGAAGCGCTGACCGGCACGGTGTTGTCGTTTTCACCGTGAAAAATCCACATGGGGATGTGGCTCATTTGTTGGGCGCGTGTGGAATCGCCCCCACCGCTCATAGGTATGGCGGCGGCAAATGTTGTGGGGTAACGCGCCAAAATATCCCACGTGCCCTGGCCGCCCATGGACAACCCGGTGATGTATAATCGATTGGTATCCACAGAAAATTCTTGAATGAGTGAATCCACCATATCCATCACTGTTAAAACTTCGTCGCTGACTGGCACCAGCGAGATGCGATGAAAGCCCGGCGACCAATCCGCATCGGCCCAGCGATTGTTTTCCGGGCACTGCGGCGCTACAACAAAACAGGGATACTTTTTTTGGTTGGCGCTATCCGCCCAGCTCGTGGCCATTCGATGCACATCAATATGAATTTGATTGTCCGTGCCGCGTTCACCGGCTCCGTGCAGAGCCAAAACCAGCGGATAGCATTGTTCCGGATCGTAAAAATCGGGCACACACAATCGATAGGGGAGAGTCGTGGACTCGAACGCGTGTTGACGCTTTTCAAATTTATCCACCGTACGAACATAGCCAGGTCGATCCTCAGCGGTGACCCAAATGGAATCAAAGCGTACAATGACGTTATCCGCGCCGCCAATTTCGAACACCAATCGATTATTCGCGTTCACATTGCATTTAAAGGTGTAGGGACCAAAATGTTGCGGCTCTTCGTTCAAAGCTAGCTCCGGTGAGGACCAAAACGTTCGCTCCAGCACGCCCGATTCGATAAAATTTGCTGTAATAGTGTGCGGCACCAAAGCCATCGCCATAAAACTTATGCGGTAGATTTTACCTTCCTCAAGATTTAAGCCCTGAGACATGACTATATCAGAGGAGCTTGCTCCACCTGCTGTGATGGTTATTTGGCAGGAAGCCGGACCGGACAGGAGTGAATCGGTAGGAAAGTCAAAACTCATGTCAGCTTCATTATAGCTGCGGATGCTCCACGAGCGGCGTCCCGAATCAAACTCCCCATTTCTGATCAGGTTTTCTTGAGAAATGGCCACTCCCACGCAACAGAGAACCCATACAACATACCAGATTTTCATAATGTCTCCGTATTTTCAACTATTCCAAAAGGAAGAGAATATAACATTAACGTGATAAAAATCAAGCGCTAATCAAAGTTGATATTCATAAAAATGGTAAAACGATTATATTTTGGCATGTGGCTGTGTCTTAAAAATGTCGAATACACCAGAACGTTGGGGGTGCGATGGGAAAATCCCAATCCGGTGTAGGAGGTTCGATCATATTGAGTGTAGGTGGTAAAAAGTTGCAGCGGTTTGGCAACACGAACATACAAGGCGTTTTGCGTGTAACGATCCGATTCGCGAAACGCCAAAAAAACACGATTTTTTAACATGCGCAGGCCATAATAGCGATCGGTCAGAGACTGTGTACGGAAATAAAAAGAGGCATTGAGCCCAAACTGGCGAAGAGGATAGGAGATGTTCAACCCGTTTAAATTGGGATAAATAAATCCGAGCTTGTATTTGCCCAAATAATGCCGACTGACGCGAAATACCTCACGCGCAACACCACCGGCCAGGGTGAGGGCAAACATGCGGTTTTTAACATCTTCTGGGAACATGTTGGCCTGGAAAAACAGCTCTTCTAAGGCATAGTATGAGCTCAGATATCTGCCTTGTGCATAAAATGAAAGCCGAGCCAAATTACGCTTGACCATGTACTCCGGCATATCGATATTCAGGGACTTGGTGTGTTTTTGCGATGGCTGCAGTCTATGTTGATGCGTGCTATCCAATTTGACCGTACGCGTGCCTAATGTATCTTCTTCAGCCGGCAGCGTCAAATCCTGAGAAAGCAGAGAAAATCCATACAAAAGCGCTAAAATTGTGAATAGTATGATCCGCATACGAGCTTCCAAATTAATGAACTTCTGGATCGGTTATTCACCTGTTTTAACATACGAAGATATGAGATTTTTCCAAATATTTTTTTCCAAGGGTGCCAGGCGATGCAGAATAAGCCACAAAACACGAACTTTTTCTTGACTTTCAAGCGCGATATTTTTATATTTTTCGACGTCATTTTCGCCGAGGTGGTGAAATTGGTAGACGCACTGGATTCAAAATCCAGCGTTCGCAAGAACATGCGGGTTCGATTCCCGCCCTCGGCACTTTAGAAAACAAAGACTTAGGAGCCCTCGCAAGAGGGCTTTTTTGTTATGGGGTGGTTGCAGTTGCAATTGATCAAGTGCTCCTGATGAGGAATACCAATATCAAAGCTGCGTCTTTCATCGCTTTTAAATGCCTCCGCAGCTATTGTTTCTCTCGAGCAGTCTCAGAATCTGATCCGGCAGATACGTGATTTTCTCGTGGTCCTCGAACCCTTTCGAGACTAGAGCGGCCAATCCCGGAGCCCCTGCGGACAACACTTAATGAACCGTCCGTCTCCAAAACGATGGCTTCAGTTTGCTCCAAGGATGAAAGTCCAGCGGAGCGGACTGCCGCACGTACTTCATCTTTGGTCACTCGAGCACGTTTCATAGCTTTAGGTAGGAACTCGCCCTGGTAGAGCAGCATATGCGGCTCACCGGTTACCAGTTTCCGCACCCATTGCGCCCGAACACTCGACCAGGTTACGGCATATTGCAACCCGGCCAGAATTGCAAATGCCAGAGCCCCATCAGCCAGGGCAACATCCCGCGACAGAAGGACCGTCGCTAATGTTGAACCAAATGCAACAGTCACGACCAAATCGAACGCGTTCAGTTTTGTGAGCGTCCGTTTTCCCGATATACGTAGAAAAAAGACGAGCACAATATAGGCGAGTATGCCGACTATTAAAGTGTGAAAAAGACTTTCCCAGCCGTAAAAAAATATGCGTTGCAAGGGTAACCTCCTTTACTAATAAATGGTTACTATGCTCTTCACTGTACGATGTTACGTTTTGCCGCATTTCTATCTGATATCCGTGAGTTCATACCAAATAGAACAAATTTTTGTGGTTTTGTAATTGACTTGAGTAAAATTAAGCGGATCCAAAATTCAGCGTTCGCAAGAACATGTGGGTTTGATTCCCACCCCTGTACTATATAAAACAAATACTCAAGCCCTCGGAAGAGGGCTTTTTTTATTTAGGGGATTTTTTTGTGGGCTCTGTCAAATATGCAGAGTGTCGCCACCTTCTCATCGATTTACATGGTATTTTTTGTTACCACGCTGTTTATGGCGGATATGTTTAACGGTTCATGTACGCCTGTAAGATTCCACCATTCTTTCCATTTTTCGATATCTTTTGTTCTCTCTTGCGCATTTTCGGATGAAAAAGAAAATGACCTACCGGTCAATCGGCTCATGAAATCAAGGAGCTCTTTTTCCGTATTCTGTAACTTACAAAACCTGTGTTTGGCAAAGCTCCATTTAATAATCGTGGTTGGTTGAGGATGGAAAACAGTTGAGGCATGGCCGATTTGAAATCCAAAGTTGCATT
Organism: uncultured Cytophagia bacterium; assembly: GCA_964414825.1. GTDB lineage: Bacteria > Zhuqueibacterota > Zhuqueibacteria > Residuimicrobiales > Krinioviventaceae > CAYPZM01. The sequence goes on from CAYPZM010000060.1 coordinate 16,386, forward strand.
TATGCTATCTCGTGCGGCAGCATAGTAATGACCTCTGCAAAACAGATACACTCCTGCCAAAAAATCATCTTTGGCTCCGGATTGGATATCCGGCCAGTTTTTCTTCCGCGCATATATGTCCAGGTATTCAGTCAGAATGTCTATTGCTTCACGAACATCTCCACTCAAATAATAAGCATAGGATTTGTTATACCAATGCCAATTTGTCATTCCCAAGTACTCGTTATCAAACAGTTTCCAGAATCGTACAGCTTCGGATGGAGCATAATTAAAGCTGGTCAATTCCGGATCGATTAAAACCTGGGTAACAATATCTTCTGTCCGATAGGTGAACTCGGCTTCCTGCTGCGGCAAAACAGTAAACGATTCTGTTTTTTCTCCAATTGGCATTTTTAATAAAACCAGGCAGGATACGGCCAAATCTCCGTCATTTCTGATCTTCACCGTCGTGGTGGCGCCATCGGCATTCGATGTGCAGTTAAAATCTACAAGAGAGTAACTGGGGTATCCTGTTCCCCACAGTAAATCCTTGAACAACGCAGTTAAATCCTGTTGCGACGCCTCGTTGCACGTGTTTATGAAATCATGGATATCGACGCTCTGATTCAAGTACTGTTGTGTGAGCGTTTTTAAACACAGGTAGAATACGTCGTCTCCCAACGTCTCTCTCAAAACATTAATGGCGAGCGGACCTTTGGTATAGTTAACCAATGCTACCATGCGCGGATTATAGCCTTCCTGAACAATCAGAGGACATTTCGGGACATCCTGATCCATTGCGAGGTAATAGTTGAAAAGCGTCCTGATTTTATAGCCGCGCCAAACATTGTTGGCGAACTCGTCGCCTTTTAACTGCTGCAATGCCAATGCGGAAGAAAAATTCGCAAACCCTTCACGCAAAAATTTTGAGCCTTCGCCAAACGATGTTACCGAAAGCCCCACCACGTATGGGCAATTTCGTGGGTCAGTGTCTTTATATCACCCAATAAATTTGAATGCAGCACGACACTTATTGCCGCGCCATGTGCACCACCCGGCGTGTTTGTCGCAATAATTCGAAACGTTTTTCCAGGTAGCGGACCATAAAGATCACTGTAAAATGCAAAGGTTCTGAGAATATCACCTGATACGTTTTTTGCCGTTTCTCCGAGCTCCAGGTGCTTTGGCCAATAGATCTCGGCTGTCACATCGTCCTGCGTTGCCGCCATTGCCAGTCTGTTAACAAATAGAGTTCAGGAACATCGGTATATCGAATGGGCAAACACCGATCTTGTTTCTTGCCAAGGATTTGATAGTCGAATATTAACCGGCATGTTGCGTCGGGGAGAATCGGATCAACCAGCTTGACGACAAAAAATGGGCGCGACGAATTTTCGACTACTTTTTCAAGCGACAAAGGCGCCATATCGTTTTCTTGAATAAAGACATGTTCAAGCCGGGCTTCAATTTCATCCGCATCACTAATTGTGCTGAGAAAAAACGAGATATCGCCAAAGGATTCTGATGAGAAATTTTTGACATCCATACAAACACGGGCGTCCAAGCTATTTTTTGAAAAATCAGGCTCGATGTGAATGTCATAATGCGTTACGCACAGGTCGGAATCAAAGGATACCGAGCGAGCCATTGTGACCATACAAAACATCAACAGCGATAATATAATGCCTTTCATTTGCTATCTTTCCTTTGCTTTTTTGTAAATTTTTTATATTAGCTGATGGAGATGGAACACTGCATGGATAAAAATGCTGAAAATATTGATGGCATTATACGTGATTGATGTTTTTGGTTTCATTTTTTGCGAAACGCTGGCGAGCATCCAAATCTTTTCGAGTATTTGGAAAGCGCATTTTTGAAAAATGCTGGATGTTGAGAAAATTGTGGGTTTTAATTTTGCAGAACAGTCAAGAGTTGTTCACTCTCCGTTTTGCGAAAGGTGCACATTCAGCGGCGCCAGTTTTTCCACATTAATCGTTGCAGCCGCAATACCGATGCGATCCTCGGATTTGTCAATCTCTTCAAGGATTCGCTTGAAAAGAAGGTCTTTGGTGGAACGCCGCATTTTATAATCCACCACATAGCGCAGGGTGAATTCGATCCAATTTTCATTCAGCGTCATCATGGTCATGGGCTGTACGCTTGCTTTTTCGATCAGAAAGCGCCGAGTAACCGGTGCCCATGCTTTTTCTGCAGAGCGTGCATAATCACCGACAATTTCTTCTGCAACACTCTGAATCATCTGGCGTGTCAGGCTGTGATCGCTGCCGTATTTTATGGGCAGTATAATCTCGTCCCAAAGAAACGGGAACTCGGCTGAATAATTGATCATCGGCTCTTTAAACACAAAACTGTTGGGTACGCGCACAATCCGACCGTTGTATTGATCGCCATTCACCCATTCACCCATTTGCATGATTGTCGTACGCAACATGGCAATATCAATCACAT
>CAYPZM010000060.1:18843-19230 GCA_964414825.1 uncultured Cytophagia bacterium
CGATTGGCTTATTTTTAACTGGCCAGACTCAATCATGGCAATATCAATCACATCTCCCTTTATGCCGCCGAGTTGCACGCGGTCTCCCACCTTGTAATAGCCGCCAAAGGAAACAGCCATCCAACCCCCCACGCTTGCAATCACTTCCTGAAGGGCAAACGCAATACCGGCGCCAACAACGCCCAAAGCAACAGCAATACCACCTAGCTTGTCGCTAAACACCAGTAAAACAAAAAGAACCGCCGCAAAGTAGCCGAAAAAGTTTACGATTTTGCGCGACTTGTAGCGCAGCGATTGATCACGCACGTAGCGCGAGGTGAGACGGCGCACGAGTCCTGCGGCAATGAGGATCACTATCACGCCAATAATCACCACGGCAATTTTTCC
>CAYPZM010000061.1:0-3724 GCA_964414825.1 uncultured Cytophagia bacterium
CGCGCCGGCTTTGCTGGCGTGTTGTGTGAGAGAAATGGCTTCATCCGTAGCGTTGCTGCCAGCACCGGCCATAACCGCAACCCGACCGGCAGCTTGTTCGGTCACAATATCGATAACCCGATGATGCTCGTCGTGGCTTAGTGTGGCGCTTTCGCCGGTGGTGCCGCAGGCGAGAATGACATCGGTGCCTTGCTCAACATGCCAGTCCACCAGGTTGCGCAGTTTGGGTTCATCCACAGAGCCGTCCTGGCTGAACGGTGTGATCAATGCGACTGTACTGCCGCGAAATCGCGAAATATCGTAATTCATGGTCTTTCCTCTATTTCGTATTCTTTACATTTTAAAAAAGCGTTAGCTTGGCGCAATTAACACATCGCTAACGTTTGGATTAGCGAGACAACAAATCCGCCATAAAATCATCCATCGTATAAATGCCGGTTTTTCCAACCAACCATTCGGCGGCGCGAACCGCACCCAGGGCAAGTCCTTCGCGACTGTGCACAATGTGCTTGAGAATAATTTCATCGGCTGGCGAATCAAAACCGATTTCGTGCGTGCCGGGTACGCGCCCCACACGCGTGGACGTTACATGCAAATCCTGCGGATCGATGCGGTCATAACTGGTGTCGAACAGCGCTCTAGATTTATTTGGCAAGTTTTCGAGAAGCACATTTGCCAATCTTTTCGCGGTGCCGCTTGGGCTATCCGCTTTGCCGGTATGATGAAACTCGTGCACATAGCAGTCATATTCCCGTAGCTGTCCGAGCATTTTGGCCGCATGCTGAACGATTTGAGTGAATTGATAAACGCCAATCGAAAAATTCGGGCTGTAGATCATGGACAAATTTGACAATTCGTTCAAGGACTCTAAAGAATCATACCAACCCGTGGTGCCCTCGACAATGGGGATACCAAGTTGCGCCGCGATTTTGATGTTTTCCACAGCAGCACCCGGCAACACAAAACTGACGATCACCTCGGCGCCGTTCAAATTCGAGTTGACTGAAAAATTATCATCAATATCAAAAATAGCGGAGATGTTGTGACCGCGTTGTTGGGCTTGTTTTTCAACTTCTTTTCCCATGCGGCCATAGCCGAGAATGGCAATATTCATATTCATTTCCTGTCTTTATATTTTGATCTGGGACTTTTTTAAGCGACGGAAAAAATCTCCGGATCCAAATCGCCGCTGAAAAAATAGTCGTGCAACCGCGTAATGACTTTGGGAAGCGCTTCGTCATCAATCACAAAACTGAGATTGATTTCCGAGGCGCCTTGTGAAATGGAGTAAATGTGCGTGTCTTGCAGCAGGCCAAAAATTTGTCCCGGAATGCCAATTGATCGTTCCAAACCTTCGCCTACAAGACAAACAATGGCTTTGCCGACTTCAATTTTTAGGGTGGCAAACTTTTCCAGCTCGGGAATAATTTGGCCAAGATTTTTGGTGTCATCAATCGTCAGCGACACCGTCACTTCGGAAGTGGATACAAGATCGACTGCAGTTTTGTATTTTTCAAAAATGGAAAACAGCAGCGCCATAAATCCGTGCGCCATCAACATGCGCGTTGAAGAGACGGTAATGACAGTGAGCCCTTCTTTGTACGCAATGGATTTGACAATGCCCTCGCGCCAGGGCTCCACCGGACTGGTTTTGGAGATGGCAGTGCCGTGAAAATCAGAGTTCATGGAATTAAGCACCAACACCGTAATGTCATGTTCGACCGCGGGCAGCAAGGTTGATGGGTGCAGCACTTTGGCGCCAAAATAGGCGAGCTCGGCTGCTTCGCGAAAACTCATGTGGCGGATGCGATGTGCATTTTTTACCAAAGACGGATCGGCGGTAAGCACGCCGTCCACATCGGACCAAATCTCCACTTTTTCCACACCCAACATGGCGCCAAAGAGCGTGGCCGAGAAATCCGAGCCCCCGCGCCCCAACGTAGTGGTTTTGCCTTCTTTGTTGCTGCCAATAAATCCTTGAATGACAGGAATTTTGCCATCCTTGATGACCGGCACCAAATGCGCATCTACCAGATGTTTGGAATCTTCAAACAGCGGACGCGCCACGCTAAAGTTAGAATCGGTAAGGAGAAGCGTACGGGAATCGGCCATTTGGCTATCGATTGCCATGGAGCGCAGCACGGCAGGCAGAATATTGGCGGTAAAAAATTCGCCCATACTGATGAGGCCATCGTAAAGCTCGTCGGTCAGCTCGCCAGACGACAAGATCGCCCGAACCGCATCTTTGAGCAGCTTGGCTCCGGCTTCAAACGCTGACTTGAAATCTTTGTCGTCATCAATTTCAAGCTCCGAAACAATGAGCTGATGTTTGGCCATAATTTCATCGTACAGCTCCCAGGCTTGCTTTTCTTTTCCTTCACCAGCAAGCCGAGCCAACGCCACCAGCTTGTTGGTGATGCCGCCAACGGCAGAAGTGATCACCACGGGCTGCAAATCGGCGCGCGATTTTATGATTTGACAAACTGAACGAATAGCTCTGGCACTTCCAACCGAGGTGCCACCAAATTTCATAACAATCATAAGTTTTCCTTTGTTAGCTTCACCCAACCGTAGTGCTTGCCGGGGGTGAAGGGTTATTGAACTTAACTCAAAAGATAGCGAACGATGCGCACATAATCATCAACAGCTTTTTCCATATCGGATACAAGGACGTGCTCATTATCCCGATGTGCCACCTCGATAGTCCCGGCGCCATAAAGAACAATATCGCCTAACGGACGTAAATAGGCAGCGTCCGTGCCAAAGCCAACGACTGTGGTTTCAAAATCCGGGATCATCAACATGCGCTGCGGGTCCGAGGCACTGGGGACATCGATCTCTACATCCGCGGGCAATGTGGAACGGATAATCGATTGAATATCAAAAAGGGATGTGGCCACGCGAAAAATGCCCTCGGCATACGCTTCCGGAGCCAAAACATTCATACCAACGCCACCTTGGATTACACCGATGTTGAGCAGCGACTTTCCCAGTAGGGCATCCTCACCCCAATCCAATGTCCGCCAATGAGAAAGAACATCTATCAGCTTATGTACCGCGGATTCGCCCAGTTCTGGCAATGAGGAATGGCCGCCAGTGCCAAAAGCAGTTAAGCGAAATACCAGCACCCCCTTTTGCCCAACAGCCAGCATGTTTTGTGTGGGTTCACCCACAATCACAAATTGGCTGCCAACACTCAGCTCTGCCGCTTTTTTTGCGCCGTCGGAGGTCGACTCTTCTCCCACTACAAACAGCAAACCAAAATCTGTAATGTTTTGGTCTCGTAACCGTTCGGCCGCCTCCAACATACAGACGAGCTGACCTTTGGCATCGCACGCACCACGGCCATAAATCATATCGCCCTCTTGCCGAAATGGTAACCAGGGCGCTACAGTGTCCATATGGGTATTTAACAACACGCGAGCAGTATCGGAAAGGGTGGCCAAAATATTAAAGCGATCTTCGGCAACCGGCTGCTTTTGAACGCGGTATCCCCTCTCTGTTAAATGCTGAACAAGGAAATGCCCTACTTTGGTTTCATAGCCGGAAATTGATGAAATGTTGATAAGGGTCTCTAGTCGTTCGATCATAAGATTGGCATATATAAAAAAGGGTCTCCCGAGACGTGGGTGACCCATTTAATCGACTGTGCGATGTAACATTCAAGTCAATCAAATAGCGCTCCACGAATCTCGTACATTCGTGACAGTCCGGTTGTTATTCA
>CAYPZM010000061.1:3734-19151 GCA_964414825.1 uncultured Cytophagia bacterium
ATTCACAAACCGACCCAACGTTTTTGTCGGCGGATCAATCACGTTTCGGCCCGCTACCCTTTTCTCATCTGTTTTGCAAGGCCGCCGCCTCTGCAGAAAAGTACTTTTGTAACAGGCACCTCTATTTGCTAAAATTGAGTTGTAAAAGTAGCGATTTATTCTATATTATGCAAGTACTTTGAAGCCGTTAATTGCCCGCCAAACAATGCAGGAATGGTTATTCCGAATCCATGACAACTCGATACAGCAAAAACGAATTAAAGTCGATAATTGCGCAATTGCAACAGCAGAGAATTCTGGTTTTAGGGGATTTGATGCTGGACGAATTCATCTGGGGAAACGTGAATCGTATTTCGCCTGAAGCGCCAGTACCTGTTGTGCAGGTTACAAGCGAGTCCGCTTACCCTGGCGGTGCCGCAAATGTGGCGCGAAATTTGGCGGATTTTGGCGCCAATGCCATCATCGGCGGCCTTATTGGCCAAGATTCCCAGGGCGAACGAGTGATGAAGCTGCTGCAACAAAGCGGCATTTCGACGGATGCCATCATTTCCGTACCCAATTATTCAACCATCGTCAAGACGCGTATCATCGCCAAACATCAACAAGTGGTACGGGTGGATTGGGAGAAAAAATATAAAACCACGCAGCGCGAAATGGATCAACTTTTATTAAAGTTGGAGGATATCCTCCCTTCTGTGGATGCGATAATTTTCGAAGATTATGGTAAAGGATTTGTCACACAGGATTTGGTTGATAACATTTTCACGTTGGCCGGCAAGCACATGAAAATTGTTACAGTGGATCCCAATCCGAACAATCCATTGGATTGGACCGGCGCCACTATGGTCAAACCGAATCGAAAAGAAGCCTTTGCTGCGGTAGGATTGCCTTTTGATATAGAGGAGCACGATGTGCGCGAATTGGGCGATGTCTTGCTGGAAAAATGGGGCGTGCATTCGGTGTTGATTACATTGGGCGAGCAGGGCATGATTTTGTTTGATCCGCCCGACCTGCCCTACCATACGCCAACTCGTGCACAGGAGGTCTTTGACGTCTCCGGTGCCGGCGATACGGTAATTGCCTTTTACACAGCAGCGATTTCGGCCGGACTTCAAGGCGAGCTGGCTGCAGAAATTGCCAACCATGCCGCTGGTGTGGTTGTGGGGAAACTGGGAACAGCCACCCTGTCTCCGGATGAATTGCTCAAAAGTTTTTTGGAGAATTCAAATGAACGTAAATCCGAAAACGAATCCTAAAAAACGAGCGGTTTTTTTTGATCGCGATAACACGCTAATCAAAGACATCCCTTATAATGGCGATGCCGACCTTGTCGAGCTGCTGCCACACACCCAAAATGCCTGCCATATGTTAAAACAGCACGGATTTCTGTTGTTTGTGATCACCAATCAATCGGGCGTTGGTCGCGGATTTATCACCGCAGATCAAGTAAACGCCGTAAATCAACGCATGCTCGATTTGATTGGTGAGAATATTTTTACAGACGTCTATTGCTGTTACGACAGCCCGCACGATCAGAAAGAGTTTTGCAGAAAACCATCCCCTGCAATGCTTTTAAACGCTCAGAAAGACTATGAGCTTGACCTTTCGATCTGCTTTATGGTGGGCGATAAACTTTCCGACATCCAATCCGGGCACCAAGCCGGATGTAAAACGGTTTTTCTGGAATCTTTATCCGATCCGCACGAGCGCCAGGCTGCGCGCGAGGTGGCCGACTTTTCCACAACCGACCTCCTTTCTGCTGCACAATGGATTTGTGAAAATTGAAACTGGCGAATCATCCTTGGATATCTTGCGAAAAATCAGTATGATTTTTTATCCCTAATTTTGGGTTTAGAGACGCGATAAATCGCACATCTACTTTTGCTAATAGACGTTAGGAGGCTTTTATGTCACGATTTTTGCTCTTCCTGCTGATGTTGCTGACGGAATAGCCAGCATACATGGATTCCCTTTCTCTACAGCAAGCACGCTCAATGGCGATCCGGGCGCAGTTACTGGCTTTGCCGCAGGCCAAATTCGGTAAACTAGGTACCTTGCACACCATCGACCAATTGGGTTACGTGCAAATTGACACCATATCCGTAGTCGAGCGTGCGTTTCATCTTACCTTGTGGAATCGTAATGCGGATTACCAACACTCGTGGCTGAGTGAGTTGCAGTCAAAGGACAAAAAGGTGTTCGAGTACTGGGGCCACGCCATGTCCTACCTGCCTCTGAAGGATTACCGTTTTTATCTGCCCCAAATGCGCTGGTTTACAAATCCAGACCACAAATGGTTTCGGCATTATATGAGCAAATATGGCGAGCACACCAATGACGTGCTCGAGCGCATCAAACAAGATGGCCCACTGCGTTCAAAGGATTTCAAACGGCTTTCGGTCAAAGCCGGCACCTGGTGGGATCACAAACCGGCCAAGGGCGCCATGGAGTTGCTATTTTGGCGCGGCGACCTGATGATTAAAGAACGCCAGGGTTTTACCAAAGTGTATGACCTCACCGAACGCGTATTACCAAGCCATATCAATACGCGGTACCCTACTGAGGAAGAGCTCGGAGAATTTCTGGTCAAGCGAGCCTTGCAAGCACACGGTCTGGCACAGCAACGAGAGATCGTGGAGCATATAGAGGCACCGAATCGTCAGACAATCATAACGGCATTAGAACACCTGGTTGAAGATAGTGAGGTCACAAAACTTCAAGTTGAAGGGCTTCCGCAAGACTATTTTGCGTTGTCAAACCAGATATCCGACTTGCACGCTTCTCCGCACGTCCATATTTTATCACCGTTCGACAACCTGGTAATCCTCAGGCATCGCATTAAAAAGCTGTTTCAATTTGATTACAAGCTGGAATGCTACACACCCGCAGCAAAACGCACATTCGGCTATTTTGCTTTACCCATCCTGTGGAATTCAAACCTCGTGGGTAAAATGGACGCCAAAGCTGATCGCCAACAGCGCGTGTTATGGATAAAAAATCTGGGATGGGAAAATGACATCCAACAAAATGAGCGGTTTATTGCAGCGTTTTGTGATGCATTAACACGGTTTCGACGATTTCACGAGTGTGAGACGATCGAGTTCGCTTCAGACTTGTCAGGCGTTGATATTTCCCATATAGCCAACCAACTCAAAAAAATGGAAACATGAACACCGAACGCGTTTGCCATTTTCTCCGTTTGCTGGTAATATAAAATTGTAGCAAAAAGATCGAACTTGACTAAAAGGCGCGAATTTCACCCGTTTGACGAATGTTCACATCAAAGCCCTCAAGCTGGTCGGGCACGTGCTTTTCGAGTTTGCGGCTTAATTTGTCGACCATAACCACAATCACGGGTTGGTCTTTATGTTTCCCAATGCCCACGCCTACGACGCCGGGTAGTTGCATCAAAGACAATTCGTGTTTTTGTTTGGCTTCTTGTATGGTCATCTTTTTCCCGATAAATTTGAAACGTTCAAATTATAAAGATAAACAACTTTTTGTTTAGTAATTTTCCTAAAACATGCGGACAATGCAATTTCACCTTTACCTTGGAGGATATATGAAGCGCTATCAAAACAAATCTCCGGAACAGGTTATTCAAATGGTGACTACGGAAATTATCGAACGCGCCATTAGCTTGGGAAAAAAGAAAGGACGCACAATTTACATCAGCAAAACCTCCGGAGGAAAAGGTGTGGATGTGAACACGCTCAATCCGAAAAGCGCAGAAGGACGAGAAAATTTGCAAAAATTTTTCAAACCAGTCAAGCGCCATTATACCTTTCACGGCCTGGGCAAACCGGAGGAAAAAAATGCCATCAACTGGCGCGTTCTGAATGTGCCGACCTGGCGGCGAATTTTGTTGTTTATGCAATTGATCAAATCATTTGTTTTAAAAGGCGCGCCCTCCAAAATAAAATTCTTTCGCAAAATGGGGGTGCACATTGGAGAAAATACCGAAATTATGCAAGGGGTGTGGCTGGACCATTTTCGGCCCGAACTGATTTTTATCGGCAACAATACGCTCATGGGCGCCTTTTCACGCGTCACAGTGCATGCCTACGAGGGGCATGGCCGTTTTCGTTACGGCATTGTGGAGATTGGCAACAATTGCAAGATCGGCGCCGGAACCGGGATGGGACCGATCAAAATTGAAGATCATGTGCGCACGCTCCCCGGAACGACTCTCTCGCCCTATTTGGTGAAAATTCGAACCGGCTCGGTGGTGGGATGGAATCCTCCGCATGTGCATACGGAGGAAACATCCAAAGAAAATTGATTGCTTAATACATGCTTTGCTTGCTATAGCCGGTAGGCAGCTCAAATGCCTCGGCAGGAGCGTTGCCTTGTTTGTGCTCCAAAAGTTCCACTGTGGATTTGATCGTCTGACCCATCACCTGGTTCGTCTGTTCGGTGTAAACCTGAACGCCTTTGATTTTCTGCATCTCTTTTTCAACGGCGCCCACATTGTCAGCCAAACCGGGCATTTGCGCCATCATGGCGGCACTAAACTTGTTGTACAAATCTTCATCCATCTTAATTTCCGTGGTCGCCCAAACGTCCGCGGTAACCTTGCCCATGCCCATGTCAATAGTTTTGACATACTTTTTACACGACCAGTTGTTAATGGTTTTGGTTTCGTTGGTAGGCTCGACGTTTAATTTTACATCCATCATATTGTTCATAAATTCTTGTGTTTGCGCTTGTTCCCCCGGCGTTTTTCCGGCTCCCGAAGCAGCCTTGCCAAAGTCCAGCGGCATGCTCATCATTGTTTTTTTGTCATGATCGGCAATAGTGATGGTTTCCGCGTTTAAATCAATTACTATTTGCTGCTTTTCACTATTGACAGCCATTTTGGTTTTCGTGATCCAGGTTTCGGTAATGATGTCTTCCGCCGGACGTGTTTGCCCCATCACGGTCATGGCGTCCATATGCTGTTTTTGCTTTAGATAGATGTCCGAAAACAGCGGTGTCGAGATCGATATAGAAATCAACAGAGCCAAAGTTATAATAACATATCGTTTTCTGGTTTGCATGAATGTTCTCCTCATTGGAATAGAGTTTTGTGATGACGATACGGTTCGTGTTAACAATCGTTACAACAATCCAATGTCCTTTTTCATTCGAAAAACTAGTATCTATTCAACTGATTCAAAATGGATTCAACGATAAAGTCGTGCGACTGTTCCCCGGGATACAGCCAAAAAATGCGCTCATCTTTGCGAAACCAGGTGAGCTGGCGCTTGGCGTAACGCCGTGTGTTTTGTTTGATGGTGTCGATCATGGTCTCGTAATCTATTTTTCCCTCAAAATAATCAAACACCTCGCGATAACCGACGGTGCGCAAGGCATTGTATTGCGGACCATAACCCATGTGCAGCAAATTTTCCACTTCGGCAACAAGGCCTTCCGAAATCATGTCGTCGACACGCTGTTCGATGCGCGCATACAACTCGTCGCGTTTTCGATTTAAACCAAAAAAAAGAGGAATGAACGATGCCGGCGTCTCTTCGCCTTGCCGAAATTCAGAAATTGGCTTGCCGGTAAGCTCCCAAACTTCCAGAGCGCGCACAACGCGTTGGGTATCGTTTATATGCAGCCGGGCACCCGTTTCCGGATCAACTTTTTGTAAAAAAGCAAAGACCTGTTCTTTACCTTCCATTTTGATGCGCTGGCGCCACTGCTCCTTGATCTCCGGATCGGTTACGTGAGGCGCGAACAAGCCATCCACAAGTGCACGAATGTAGAATCCGGAGCCTCCAACAACCAATGGGGTGATAGATTTTGATAAAAGTGTGGCAATGACATCCCGAGCATCACGGCCATATTCACCAGCGCTGTACAATTGATCCGGAAAACGAATGTCAATAAAGTGATGCGGAATGCGCTCCAGCTCTTCAGGTGTGGGTTTGGCTGTGCCAACATCCATAAACTTGTAAACTTGACGAGAGTCGGCGGAGACCATTTCAGCGTTGAGCTGCTCTGCAAGGTCCAGCGACAATGCGGTTTTACCCACCGCTGTAGGACCGACGAGAATGAGGACTTTAGGTTCGTTCAAAACGTTTGTCCAGTTCGTCCAGAGAAATGGTGATCATGGTGGGGCGTCCGTGCGGACAAAAATAGGGCGTTTCGCACGAAAAAAGCTGATCCACAAGCGCGTTCATTTCGTCGTACGATAGCCGGTCACCGCTCATAATCGAAGCGCGGCACGCCACACTCTTGGCGATGCGTTCTTGCATATCCACTTCGGAACCCAATTTCAGTTTGTATTCGTCTAAAATTTCTCCCAGAATTCTTTCTTCATTGCGGATGCGCATGCCGGCCGGCACCCCTTCGATAACCACAGTGCGAGAGCCAAATCCTTTAATCACAAAGCCGACTTTTTCCAAAAACGGCAAAATATCCATCAACAATGAATAATCTTCGTTCGATAATTCCAGAGTATGCGGAAATAATAATTGCTGTGCCGGCGCATCATTATTCTGCATGCGGGATTTAACTTTTTCATAGGTGATGCGTTCATGCGCCGCATGCTGGTCGATGATGACAAATCCGCTTTTAATTTGCGATAAAATATACTTGTTGTGCATTTGCCACAGCATTTGGCGTTCATCAAACGATCGGGATTGATGTTGGTCGGTGCTTGGTGCCGGAGCTTCCTGTATAGGGTACTCCTCGCCGCTATAAAGCTCGGCGGCTGCCGCATCAAAATCGATACTGGTCTGATGGCGATTGAAGGATTTCATATCGTCGATCAGCGAGGAGCGAAATCGCGGTTTCCGGGATTGATGCGCAAAATCCTGCGGCGACACATCCGGAATGATTTCATCTTTGCTCAACGCTCGTTTAACGGCACCGCGCACCATTGAAAACAGCATTTGCTGGTCGGCAAATTTGATTTCGCTTTTGGTCGGATGCACATTAACATCGAGCCGTTCGGGATCGAACTCAAAAAACAGCACATAAATAGGAAAACGTCCTTTGGGCAACAGCTCGCCATATCCCGAGACCACGGCAGCTGCCAGGGTCCGGTCGTTCACGTAACGATTATTGACGAAAAAGTACTGCTCGCCGCGCGATTTTCGTAAAATTTCAAAATTTCCCAAAAAACCGCTGAGCTTAAAGACAGCGTTTTCTTCTTCCAGCGGCAGCAAATTTTCGCGAATATTCTCGCCTAACACCTGTCCTAAACGCTGCAACAAATCGGTTTTTTTGTAATCAAACACCACACTGTCTTCGTGAAACAATTGAAATTCTATATTCGGGTGCGCCAGAGTAAACCGATTCACCATACTCAAAATATGTCGATATTCTGTTGAGCCGGCACGCAAAAATTTTCGTCGCGCCGGTGTGTTGAAAAAAATATTCTTTACCGAAACCGACGTCCCCGGATTGCCGCCCGTACGCCCGACATGGTTAACCACACCGCCATCGATTTTAAGCAGCGTACCCTCAATACTGTCCCGCGGCACGGTTTTCATTTCCACACGCGCCACCGAAGCGATGCTGGCCAAAGCCTCGCCACGAAATCCAAGCGTTAGCACGCGCTCGATATCCCGAAAATCGTAAATTTTCGACGTCGCGTGTCGCTGGAACGACATGATGGCATCTTGTTCATCCATTCCGGAGCCATTATCGATCACCTGAATCAGCGATTTGCCGCCTTCTTTTAAAATGATGCTAATCTCATCCGCTCCAGCGTCGATTGAATTTTCAACCAATTCCTTAACAACCGATGAGGGTCGATCGATCACCTCGCCTGCTGCAATTTTATTAATAACGTGTTCCGAAAGTACTTTGATATTTGACGAATCCAGTGTTCACCTCATGTTTTAATCGAAAAATAGTACCCATTTTATTTTTCATTTTCAAGGGATTATTCCGCATGTTTGTATAGTTTAACATACAAAGTAATGCTTATCGGACTTAAAAATTGCAAATTATTACATTTTTTTTTACGAATTAATCATTTTTTTTTGTATGTTATTCATAAGAAGAAGAGGATAGAAAGTTAAAGCTCTCTTTTCAAAACACCTGCATCCATACGTCCTCCTAAAAATCACAACTCGTTTTTACAATTTGAACGAGGGAAGCCAAACTCTTAATTGCAAGGGGTAACAAAAATGAAGAATATTGTGTGTATTCTGATCGTGTTATCGTTTTTGATTGCTGTACCAACCTTCGCGGATGTGTATACGCGCTTGGACATGGTGAGCAATGAAGACGGTGTTCTCGTTGTGGATGTGCAGGCATTTTCTGATGATGGGTCACCGTTAATCAGCCTCTATCGCGGGGCATTCAAAATTTCGGAAACTTTGGAAAAACGCGTTGTTGCGGTCAGCTTTGACAACCAGGTATTCCAATCACCCGAATACGAGACCCAATTGGGATATAGTTCGGAGTACCGTAAAGTAACCTGGGTTTACACCTACAACGAAGCATTTGGCGGCGATTACAAATCCATTGGCACGGATTGGATGACCATTTTGCGCGTCTCCATCTGGTACAATCAAGCTGATGAAGTGGCGTCGCTGTCGTGGGCCGGTTCGCCCTATTACTGGGTAAAAGATGACATGGGCAACGACATTACGGGCGATCTGTATCCCATTCCCGCCGAATTGCAGGACTTTCCCCTACCGGTCGAAATGTCTCTGTTCAGTGCTACGTTTGTGGACAATCAATCTGTAAAGGTTGCCTGGCGTACCGAAACCGAGCTGAACAATTTAGGCTTTAATATCTATCGAAGCGAGCAAGAGGATGAGGGATATGCAAAAATCAATCAAGATTTGGTAATAGGACAAGGAACAACTGTTGAGCCGCATGATTATGAATACATGGACGAAACAGTTGCCCAGGCCGAATATTGGTATCTGTTGGAAACCATCTCGACAGATGGCCTTAGCACCTATTACGGACCGTTCCAGGCCACAACCACGAGTGGAGTGGCTATAAATCGTACAATGCCAATGGAATTTGAACTGATGCAAAATTATCCCAATCCATTCAACCCCAGCACTGAAATTCAATACACCTTGGCAGCCGCAACAAATGTGACTTTGACGATCTACGATTTGCGAGGCAATGTCGTTCAAACATTGGTCTCGGAATCACAAAATGCCGGAGACTATAGCATCATGTGGGATGGCACGAATTACTTGGGTAACCGAGTGAACTCGGGAGTTTATCTCTACGAGCTGCGCGCCGGACAACATGTGTATTACAACAAAATGACACTCGTCAAATAAGATGTATCGACAAAAAAAAGCCGTCACAAATGTGACGGCTTTTTTTTTTGCCTCGAATTCTTTTTCTTTACTTTAAATAAACAAGCTTGATCGAACTCTTTGTCAACGGCGTTTGAATTCTGCAATAAAACACGCCGGAAGCCACAGCATTTCCCCACGTATTGGTGCCATCCCACAACAGCGCATGCGTCCCCTCCGAAAGATTTCCCTGGCTTAAGGTTTTGATGTGACGTCCGTAAATGTCAAAAATTTGCACGCTTACAGTGGTCTCCTGAGGCAGAAAAAAACGCACCAATGTTGTAGAGTTGAACGGATTGGGATAGTTTTGCTCCAATGCAAACGCTCTGCTGGGCGGATCGAGTTTTACATGGGTTTCAAAATCAATATAAAACGAATCAACTGCGACAGGTGCAGCGCGGGGTGATGTACCACGGCGTCCTCGCTCATCCAATGCTTCAACATAATAGTAGACCTTGCCGTACCATCCTTCTCCGGGAAGTTCCGCGGAAAAAAGTGCATTCGAGTCTGCTTGAGTAAGGTTCAGGGATTGAAACTCCGGCTCAAACTCGGAACGATACCATACTTTAAAACTTGATGTATCCAGGGAAACCGAATCTGTTAACACGATCGGATGTGATATTTCGGCTTGAAATGTGTACGCCGATTGCGGCTCTTTGAAATCCGCTAAACGTACATGTTTTACAATGGGCTCTTCACCAGCGGCATAGGCCATAAACAGGTTGGGGCCTAAATTTTCTAAAATGAGCGGAAAAATGCGCGTGGTATCCGGATAAAAATTATCGTCTCTGCTGCCAACTTCGGGAGTAAAGGCATAAATCCCTGCTTCCGCATACAACCAGTCGTCGCTATCGCCATTTACCAGATAGAGATCGGCCCCGCTTTGAGGCTTGTAATTGTTGTAAAACACACAACTATCGGCCAACGCTTGAAACACCGACAAATCCGGCTCGTTAACGGGCTCAAATTTATAGCCCCACGGAAACAGCCATAAATTGCTGTAACTGTGATAGCTCAAACTGATGATAAAATTTCGTTCTTGCACAAAATCACGAATGACCTGGATCTCCGGTTCGGAAAAAGCTTCGGTGCCGCGATATGTATCCGACTGCGGATCGGGACTCGAGCCGGTGTCGTCAAGCCCCCACTTGTGGCCAAAATTGCGGTTCAGGTCAACGCCATCGTTATAGGGATCAAATTCGCCGTCTCCGTCATTATCGCGCATGTTTTTACGCCACCACAACGGATCGCGCCGTGTGGGACGATTGCGATAGGCGATATCGCCCTGAAAGACATATTCATGTCCATCGGGATTGAGAGAGGGGATGAGCCAAAGCTCACGATTGTCCAACAGATATGTGACATACGGATCGTTATTGTAGCGACCCACAAGATAATGGATAAAGTACAAAAGAATCTCGGGGGTGATAATTTCGCGTGCATGCATATTGGCAATGTAAAGCACTTCCGGCTCCGTTTCATCAACCGCCACATTGTCCGAGAGTTTTAGCGCCCAAATGTCATAACCATCGTTTCCAATTTGCTTCATATAGCTATCGCCAATATCGTGCAGCTCGGCTATATCCGGATGATCCGACACGACCTGTTGCAATTCGTTCAAAATCTCATTATAACTATGAAAATAAGAAAAATAATTGGCGTCGCGCAATTGTTGGGCATAGGATTTAAGGTTGGGAATGATCGGTTGAAGGTCAACCGAACTGTTTAGTTGCTGCATTTGGTCCGGGGTCAAAATGGCATCCATTTGCCCGGCGCGGCGGTCCAAATAGGTGATGTCTAATTTTTGACCCAGCAGGTGGTTAATTTGCTCCTCTGGCAGATTCGAAAAATCGATTCGCATCAAAGCGGCAGAATCCGCCAAAAGGGGCATTGATATAAGTAAAATAAATAATATTGTCTTCACAAGTCGCATACTCCCGTTATTCACCTTTGAACCATTGTTTTCCATAAATTTCGAAAAGCTTGCCATTTTTTACGTTATACACAAAATCAATCTCAGCCGCATACATCAGATCAGCAGTGGTAAAATAAACAATCATGTTTGAGCGAGATTCGTCCAGCACCAGCGCCCATTCCGGTTGTTCAGGCAGCTTGAGTTTTGATCCCTCAACCGCTATTTTCTCTTGTAACTGTTTTTGCCGTTTCGGATATTCTATTTTCGCATCTTGTAATATTAAATTGGACGGGGCTAACAACTCTACTGTTGACACATTCAATGTCTTGGCTTCATGGGAATAGAGAGTTCCGCGTGAGAGCTGACGCGGCTGCAAGCTTCCCGAAACACGCACATAATCGCCAATTTTTGCGTTTATCGAATCGGACAAAAGCAGATAGTGAAGCTGGTTGTTCTCATTCAAAAACAGCATCGCCGGCATATCTTTAATGGCATAAAAATGATATTGAAACACACCCTTTTGGGAGAGTTGCGTTTCTGCTGAAAGACTGGCCAGAGCATTTTGGGGAAAGACATCTATTTGATGCCTATCAAAATAGGTTTGTTCGGAAAATATAGTGGGCACTTGACAAAAAATCATTACCGCTGATATCAAAACAAGCAAAAGGTAAAATTTACGGCACATAATCCGCTCAATTTATCAAACCCTCGTCGGCAAAACTGAAATAGGAATCTTTGCCGATGATAATATGATCCAGCACCTTAATATCCGCATATCGACAGGCGGTGACGATTTTTTCTGTCACACGCCGATCCTCTTTTGAGGGATGCGGATTTCCGCTGGGATGATTGTGCAATAAAATAACCGATGCAGCAGACAATTGCAAGGAGGATAAAATAATTTCGCGAGGCGACACCACACTTTCGGCCAATCCGCCTTCGAATAGCGTTTTTTCGGCCAGTATTTCGTTGCGCATGGTGAGGAACAGCACCTTGAATTCTTCACGAGACAAATCGCGCATGCGCAAATGTATGTAAGAGTAAGCGTCTTCTGATGAATTGATTTGTTTCTGCGAGGTCCATTTTTGCTGCACCAGGCGTTTGGCGAGTTCCAGTGCGGCTTTAATTTGCGCGGCTTTGGCCATGCCTATGCCATTCACCTGACACAGAGCCGAGGCTGGCTGAGTATCCAATCCACGAAGCCCGCCAAATGTGGACAGCAGACGCCGCGCCAGATCCATAGCCGAGTTTTGGTGATTGCCAATGCGCAACAAAATCCCCAATAGCTCGGAATCGGAAAGCGCGTCGGGGCCGAATTTCATCAGCCGTTCGCGCGGGCGCTCTTGTTCCGGCCAGTCTTTGATCCTGCTGACGTATTCATTCATTTCTCCCCCCTATTTTTCAGGATTAAGGTCTTGAAAAAGCTCTCGAATACCTCCTAATGAACTCAAAACTCCGGTGGCCTCATACGGCACATAAATCACTTTATTATCTTTGCCTTGAACCATTTCTTTCAAACTGTCGAGATATCGGATGGCCACGAGATATTTCGTGGGATCCGCGTGATTATCGCTCAGCGCCTCACTAATACGACGAATAGCCTCGGCTTCGGCCTGTGCGATGCGGATGCGGGCATAGGCTTCTCCTTCGGACTTGAGAATAGCACCGCGTTTTTCACCCTCCGCACGATTGACAATGGCACTTTGCTCGCCTTGAGATTCCAGCATATTGGCCTCTTTTTTGCCTTCGGCCTGAGTTACTGCAGCGCGTTTTTCGCGTTCGGCACGCATCACAAGCTCCATGGCCTCAAGTACTTCCTCCGTTGGTTTGATATCCTCGAGCTCGACGCGATTTATTTGGATACCCCATTTGCCGGTAGAATCAGCCAGATTAGCATGCAAAGCATCGTTGATTTCTTTTCTGGAATCCAATGTTTTATCAAGTTTCATTCCTCCGATAATATTACGAAGAAAAGATTGCGTCAATTTTTCCAATGAAGCCGGCAAGTTGTCAATTTCATACACCACACGTTTGGGATCGGTTACTTGAAAATACAGCAGTGCATCAATTTCAATATAGACATTATCACTTGTGATCACATCTTGGGGAGGGATGTCGAATAGGGTTTCATGCATTGGGATTTTGTTCGTTCTCTTTTGTATCGATTCAATTTTATTTTCGACAGTTTCATCGAGGTAGCGCCACAGTATAGAACGAGCACTCCGAAACATAGGAATAAGAACATGCATGCCAGGATGTAAAATCTCTTTAAACTTGCCAAAATGTTCAATGACCATCACTTCGTCTTGTTTCACAATAACGATACCGCGGACCGCAATATAGATACACGCCAGAACAAAAATGATGAACAGCCCAAGTACGAAACTCATGAATGCACCTCCCGGTTATCAGAAATGGGATTTATCGGTATAGTATAGCAGTGCTCTTTTTAAAGCATCCCCTAACTTTTGCTTTTTTTGCGCATCGACGAAAGGCATGTGTAAAGAATGCAGATAAAGTTAAGGAATGAACCCAAAGATGTGAAATCAGTTGCTGATCCAGTGTCAAGAAACGCAAATTCTTGCTGGAACGCAACAAAAAATATGCGGTTATGTGTTCACTGGTCAAAATACAGAGTTTCCTGTATTTACATTTAGCAACAAGTGGATTATATTTTCTACATCTTCAAGGAATTAAAAATGCCGAGGATCTCCCCCCGGTATTGGTGACCCCCCTAAGCCAATACTGTTGATTTCTCGGCATTTTATTTTACCAGCACTACCTTTTCCTGCATAGCCTTTAGCAGGTCCGTAAACGAATCCTCAAACTGCTTTACACCATCGATCTCCAGTTGTGCGGTAATTTTGCCAATATCAATACCGAGCTGCTCCAATTGCTCAAGCTGATGTCGAGCCACATTTACATCTTTATCCAATGTTCTTTGGATGGTGCCGTGATCTAAAAATGCATCCAGCGTGGCAGGTGGCATGGTGTTGACTGTTTGAGGGCCGATCAGCTCATCCACATAAAGCGTGTCAGAGTAATCAGGATTTTTTGTTCCGGTGCTGGCCCATAACAGACGCTGCATACGCGCACCCTCTTTTTCGAGCTTTTTCCAGCGCTGGGTGGCATAAATTTTCCTCGCTTCATCGTAAGCCACTTTGGAATTGGCAACAGCGATTTTTCCCAGTAGCTCCGTATTGCCAATCTCCGCAAGCTTTTTATCGACCAGCGCGTCCACACGACTGACAAAAAAGGAGGCCACAGATGCAACACTGCGAACATCTCCTTTTACGGCATGAAAGCGCTCCAAGCCCTCAATAAATGCATTTGCGACTCGAATGTACTGCGGGATGCCAAAAATGAGGGTCACATTCACATTTATTCCCAATCCAATGAGCTCGGTAATGGCGGGAATTCCGGCATCGGTGGCTGGAACCTTTACCATGATGTTCGGACGTTTTAGCTGGTTGAAGAGCCGAATCGCCTCCTCGACCGTTCCCTTTTGGTCATAAGCCAATTGGGGATTGACTTCAATGCTCACATAGCCGTCCAAGCCGCTGGTTGCTTCAAATATGGGCAGAAACAGGTCGGCGGCGTTTGCAATATCTTCAAGCACAATAGTTTCATATAATTCATTTACATTGTTACTGTCACCCACTTCCATCAAAGCGTCGTCATAGTCCGAGCTGCCGGAAATGGCTTTTTGAAATATCGTGGGATTGGAGGTTACCCCACGCAAGCCGCTCCCAATCAGTTTTGCAAAGTGCCCCGAAGTGAGCAGAGAACGCTGTATGTAATCATACCATACCGATTGCCCGAGTTCCGCAAGTTCATACATTTTTGACATCTATTCTTCCCTTTCCTGGTTTAGTCAAGCTTTAGCATTTTAACAGATTTTGTGTCAAAATTATTTTCATTTTTATATCGAACTTGCAGAAAATAGACGCCACTGGCTGCGGGTGCACCGGTTTGCGTATTGCCATCCCATTGTTGAATGTGCCACCCGGCGGAAAGATGGCCATTGTAAATCGTGCGCACGTTTTGGCCGAGGGAATTAAAAATCTTTACCTGGATATCGGTCTCGACCGGTACATAAAATCGAATTTTCGTATCGGGGTTAAACGGATTCGGATAGTTTTGCTCGAGCACAAATGTTTCTGGCAACGGCGCTCCCGGATCGTTAACGTCAGCCAAAGGATCAAACCATTCCAGCACACTGACCAGCAGATCGGC
>CAYPZM010000062.1:0-19110 GCA_964414825.1 uncultured Cytophagia bacterium
GCTAATAAATCTATACGCAAAAGTAACTTGTGGCGTTTGTCAATGGACTGAAACATCAGCACAAAAAGGGCAACCACCAGCAGCATAGTCATCACAAGTCGAGGTACGCTCGATTTTCTGCGTTCTTCCTGTCGAATGTCCGATTCACGTGCTCGAATCAGCCCCAAAACCAACGGCGAACCCGCGATAAACGCATAAAGCAAAATTGGAAGCGCGGGAACATGCGTATGGATTTGAAACGGCAGCAAATAGGTATACATATCCGAAGCGCTGTAGAGGAAAAGATAGTTGTGGGCAATTTGCGGAATAATAAGCGCCAGGAGCATAAAATAGAGACTTGATGAAATTCGAAGCACCCAGCGATCTTGGGCAAGAAAAATCTCCGTCAAGACAGCCAAAATTACAAACAGCATAAATGGCGCCGCTACAATGTAATAGAGTGCCGCGCTAAAAAGCGTAAAGCAAATCAAGCGGAAAAGAATATGGGCTTGGGAGATTCGCAGATAAATTACCGCAAAAACAAGAGGCCACAACAGCGCCAATGTATGGCTCAAGCGTACAAAATAGCCGCTTTGAAAGGCGATCAGCAGTCCGGCAGCGAGCAATGGTAAAAGCAGCACCGACCTGCCATAGAACCGCTTGAATATAAAAAACACACATGCCGTTATGGCGGCGATAATGAGAGTGATGATAGCCGCGCCGACAGCAGAAAAGATATAAAATTGGGACAAAAAGTGCCCTAAATAGTCGGTCAGCCCACCCGGATAGGCGAGGTGAGTTTGATAAAATTGCGTGCCGCTAAAAAATGCGGGGTGTTGATGCTGATAAATGAGCTGCGGATTTACCACCTGCCATATAAACATAAAGGCGGCGGCAAAAAAAGCCAGTAGCCAGACTGATTTTTTCATCCCGGAGCGTGTCTCCTGTGTCATTAATTTCAGATAAATGTTGTACAAAGATAAAAAAATATATCATTTCAACCAGCTTTTTTTCTGAGCCCAGGAAAGAGTTGACGCGAAGATGGCTACGGGAAAACCATTTGATCTTTTTTCTCAAGTGCTTATATTGAGTTTGATTTCACGCAAGTTTGCATTTCGGTTTTTTAACAAAACGATAGGTTTATTTTGAAAGCCCACAAAAAGATATCTAAAAAACAATCCCCCAAAAAAGAACTAGACCTCTCCCCTGCTAAAAAGCGCATATTTACAATCATCCTTTTAGCCATCCCCATTGTTGTGCTGGCGCTTTTCGAAATCGGATTGCGATTGGGCAACTATGGCGGCGATACCCGGCTGTTCGTATCCAAACCGAATGAATCCTCGCCCTACCTGGGGCTCAACGAAAATGTGGGCAGCCGCTATTTTCACCGCGATTCGTTTTTGCCCACGCCCCGCAAAGATCTGTTTTTAAAGAAAAAGCCGGAGAATGGTTATCGCATTTTTGTGCTTGGCGGTTCGACTACGGCGGGATTCCCGTACGGCAACAATCTCACTTTTCCTAGAATCCTGCACCGCCGACTGGCAAATGCCTTTCCTGAAAAGCATATCGAAGTGGTCAATTGCGCCTTTACCGCCATCAATAGCTATACCTTGCTGGATTTTATGGACGAAATTCTGAAACAGCAACCCGATCTTTTGCTGGTGTATGCCGGCCACAACGAATATTACGGCGCACTCGGCGCCGCGTCCATGGAATCTGTGGGGCGGCAACGCTGGTTTGTCAAAGTCTATTTGCAGCTTCAGCATTTAAAAATGTTTTTATGGTTACGAAATAGCATAACAGATGTCCGTGCGGCGCTTTTCGCGCGAGATGTTGAACGCGATCCTACACGCACCATCATGTCGCGTATTGTTAAAAACAAAAGCATTCCCTTCGGCAGTAAATTGTACAAAAAAGGTCTAAATCAATTTCGCGGCAATATGCAAGAAATCATAAATAAAGCGGACAAAGCGGGCGTGCCCATTGTTTTGAGTCAAGTAGTCAGCAATATCCGGGATCATGAACCGTTTATCTCGGTGACAACGCCAGAATCTCCTTCTGCGAAGAACGTGTACAATCAAGCGCAAACCCTGGAGCGAGAAGGCGAATTTGAACAGGCAAAAACATTATACTACAACGCCAAAGATTATGACGCGCTGCGCTTTCGGGCCAGCGAGGATTTGAATATTATTTTGAACAAATTGGCAGAGACCAACGAGCTCCCCCTGGTTCCGATGCAGCACTATTTCGAAGCCAATTCGCCGCATGGACTCGTGGGTAACAATCTGATGTGGGAACATTTGCACCCCAAACGCAGCGGTTATTTTTTGATGGCGGAGGCATTTTTTAACGTCATTCGAGGGAAAAATTTGATCGGCGACTGGAGTGAGGTCAAAACACAGCCCAGTCAGTTTTACGAACAAACCTGGGGCTTTAGCAAACTGGACAGTGTGTATGCCGATCTCGCCATTTTGCAATTAAAAGGCAGTTGGCCATTCGTGCCCGAAGGCACGCCGAACCGCTTTATGCTGCAATTTGAGCCCAAAACCGTTGAAGAACAAATAGTTTACAATATTTTGAGCAAAGCCGAATTGACGCTCGAACAGGGCCATTTGCAGCTCGCGGGCATGTATGAAAAAAATGGTGACTATGCCAAAGCGATTCAGGAATACAAAGCCCTGATTTATACGGTGCCTACACTGGATTTGTTTTATCAGCCTATGATCCAGCTTTTGTTGAAACTGGACCAGCACAAATTTGCGCTTCAGGTGCTGTACGATGCCCTGCACTTTCAAGACAGCGCTTTTGTGTACAAATGGATCGGCCAAATTTATTTGGCATTGGATGATACAAAGCGAGGTATTCGCTATTTGGATGAAGCGATCAAGCGTGATCCGGACGATCCGCAAACGATTTACAATATAACGAGGGCCTATTATGCAATCGGGGCCTTTAAGAATGGCGATGCTTATATGGTGCAGCTTCGCCGCATGATTAATGGCACAGAGGAATTGCAAAATCTCGTCGAGTTTCGAGAGGTGATGTGGGACGAGTATCGGAAGCAAGGGTGAGTTGTCAAAAGGCAGAAAGCAAATTCGAAGTCAATTACTCGCATAATAACAACGGAGAACATGGTATAAATGGCAAAACTTGGCACAAATCAAAATCCGGCTATACTACGAGTTCAACATCCACATAGAGCTCATGAAATCGCAGCTATTTGTGAAGAACATGGTTGGATTTATGTTCTTGGAGTTGAAGAAGACAAGCCGGAAGATATTTTCGACTTGGAACGGCTGCTAAATCCTCCAAAGCCCATCGTTAAAGAGTCAGATGTTGGCCGAAACGATCCATGCCCCTGTGGAAGCGGGAAAAAGTATAAAAAATGCTGCTTGAATAAAAAAGAACAGGCAAACAACGAAACAAGCATTGAAGAGATTCCCAAATGCGGGCTTTGTGGCAAGACAACAAATCTCACGAAAACGCCATGTTGTGACCAATGGATATGCGATGATATGGCAGATTATAAGCTATTTTCGTATGAAAGGAATAGCTGTTCTAGGAATCATAGCAGGTATACTTTATGTGGTTATCACTATGCAGAGGATCACAAGGGAGACTGGAAGACATGCGAAGACTGCAAAAATGGGTATAATACAGAGCTGTATGTCTACTTTGGCACGAACGAATACAATTTTGAAAAGCTGAAAGATATACCTGAATTTGAATATGAGAGATGTGCAGAATGTGGTGGAATTGTAAAACAAGGTGAAGAAGGATTTTCGGGAGACGGCACTAATGTGTGGTGCGAAAAATGTACACGCAAAAGGATGGAAACTTATTTCAAATAGGCGATATCTAGTGATGCAGCGAAAGTAAACTTTTGCAAATCTCCTACTATGATGAATTGAAGAAAAAATCACCACCTACGGCACATTCTGGTTATGATGCACTAATCCTTAAGAGCAGAAAAAAAGCCATCAAAAGGACATCCCCATGAAACAACGCTTTCTGTTTCTCTTCGTCTTCGCTTGTGTTAGTTTTATCATCTTCTGTTCAAAAGAAGACTCTGTTGAAATCGCCCTCATCCCCAAAGGCACGGACATTTTGTTTTGGAAGGGCGTACACGCCGGTGGCGAAAAAGCGGCGCAGGAGCTCGGCATCAAAGTGATTTGGCAGGGGCCGCAAAAGGAGAGCGACCGCGAGCAGCAAATCAATATTGTGCAAAACTTTATCAGTCGCGGTGTGGATGCCATAGTGTTGGCGCCGTTAGATGAAACGGCATTGGTGCGACCGGTGCAGGCGGCACTCAACCGCGATATTCCGGTGGTCATTATCGATTCCGGCCTCAAAGGTGAAGGCTTTTCCAGTTTTATCGCCACGGACAATTACGCCAGCGGACAACTGGCCGCCGAGATGCTGAGCAAAATGCTCGGCGGCAGCGGCGATGTCATTCTCGTACGTTTCAGCGAGGGTAGCAACAGCACCGGTAATCGTGAAGAAGGCTTTTTGGACTGGATGCGCGCGAATGCACCGGGAATTTATCTGGTCTCGACCGAACAGTATGCCGGAGTTACCATGGAATTGGCATTAAAAACCGGGCAAAATCTGCTCAACAAATTTCCAGAGGCGGACGGTATCTTTTGCCCCAACGAGTCCACAACGTTTGGCTTGATGCGCGCGTTAAAAACCGTGGGCAAAGCCGGGCAGGTCAAGCTGGTTGGGTTTGATTACACTGATCCCATTGCCGAGGGCATTCGCGCCGGGGACATTGCAGGCGTCGTCGTACAAGATCCGTTTCGCATGGGCTATCAGGGCGTAAAAACCGCGTTCAATGTCATTCAAGGTCAATCGGTTGAACCACGTGTCGAAACCGAGGTGGTGTTTGTGACGGGTAAAAATATCGACGATCCGGAGATCGTGCAGGTAACGAGTCCGGATATTGCCAAATGGCTGGGTGAATAGTGCCCTCTCCCCAGTTACATATGCGCGGCATTCACAAACGCTTTGGTGCCGTGATCGCATTGGAGGATGTAAATTTATCCGTACGCCAAGGGACAATTCATGCCCTCATCGGCGAAAACGGTGCAGGCAAAAGCACCTTGATGAAAATTCTGAGCGGCGATATTTCCGCCGATTCCGGCAGCATGACCCTTGCCGGTGAAGCATACAATCCGGATGGCCCCAAACAAGCCCGGGACGCCGGCATCAGCATGATTTACCAGGAATTGACCCTGGCGCCGCATTTGACCGTGGAAGAGAACGTCACGTTGGGCGTGGAACAGCAAAAATTCAGCGTGCTCCAACATCAATGGATTCGCGTAAGCGAGGCATTGGCCATGCTTGGCTTCACCGATATTGATCTCAAAACACGCGTTCAGCACCTCAGCATTGGCAAACAGCAGCTTGTGGAAATTGCGCGTTCGCTGCTGTTGAATTCGCGTATCATCGTCATGGACGAACCCACAAGCTCGCTTTCCGCGGAAGATACACGTTTTCTGTTTCAGGCCATCCGCCGTTTGAAAGCTAAAGGCGTCACCATCATTTACATCAGCCATTTTTTAGAGGAAATTCAGGAAATTGCCGACGAATTTACCGTGCTGCGCGATGGACAAAGCGTGGCGACAGAAAATATCAAAGACACAGCGCTTTCGCAAATCGTCAGACACATGGTCGGTCGCACGTTGGACGAGATGTTTCCACGGATTCCGCATAAAATCGATGAGCTTGTTTTTTCTGTAGAGAATCTGCAAAACACACCAAGAGTACAGCACGCCAGTTTTCAGTTGCACGCGGGAGAAATCCTCGGCATTGCCGGCCTTGTTGGCTCTGGACGAACCGAGCTGTTGCGCGCCATTTTTGGCCTGGATCGAGTGGATTCCGGCAATATTCAAATCAAAAATGAAACCATGCATCTCGGATCATCCCATTCTACCCGAAACTCGCTGAACGCCGGCATGAGTATGGTGAGCGAAAACCGAAAAGAAGAGGGGCTGGCTGTCACATTGCCCATTCGCAACAATATTTCCTTTTCATCTTTAAAGCGTTTTGCGAAACGGGGCCGACTAAATTTATCCCAAGAAACAGAAACCGTTATGCAGTTTGCCAAACGCGTGTCGCTCAAATATAATCACATTCTCGATCCTGTGACCTCGCTTTCAGGCGGCAACCAGCAAAAAGTCGCTTTGGCACGCGTACTCATGGACGGCAGCGAAATTCTGCTGCTCGACGAACCCACCCGCGGCATTGACGTGCGCAGCAAAGTGGAAATTTACACGCTCATTGGCCAACTCGCTGCGCAAGGCTACGGCCTTATCATGGTGAGTTCTTATCTGCCGGAACTTTTTGGCATTTGCGATTCGTTGGCGGTCATGTTTCGCGGCACGCTCAGCCCGGTCAAGCCGATTTCGGAATGGACCGAAGAGAGCGTGATGAATTGGGCGACGACGGGAAAATAAAAAAGGTTTTAACATGAATGACAACAATTCTCGAATAAAAAAGCCACAATTTCGATTTATCCCTCTCACTGAAATAACTCCTCGAATAAAAGTCGAAAACGAGA
This sequence comes from uncultured Cytophagia bacterium, assembly GCA_964414825.1. Lineage (GTDB taxonomy): Bacteria > Zhuqueibacterota > Zhuqueibacteria > Residuimicrobiales > Krinioviventaceae > CAYPZM01. The sequence continues at coordinate 6,542 of CAYPZM010000062.1, forward strand.
GGGATAAATTGCTAAAACAATTTATTGACCGAATAGAGATTAATAATGAGCTCAATCGGAGTGTGGTTAGTTTTCAAAACAACAAATTGGTGCCATTCTATAGATGGCTCAAATTCAAGGAAGGCTTTTCTTCAAAATTAGTGCAGTATTGTATTCGAGATTATCAAGCAGATAGAGTGTGCAATTTAAATATTTTGGATCCGTTTTCCGGTGCCGGTACTACATTAACGACGGCAGCTTCATTAGGGCACCAGGCAACCGGAATTGAATTACTTCCGGTTGGATCATCTATTTTAAAAGCAAGATTGATGGCAGCCAACGTTGATCGTTCTGTTTATGAATATTATGTTAAAAAATTATCAGAAACTTTTGAGGTTTACTTGCAGCAGAAAAATCTCGATTACAAGTTTCCCCATATACGGATTACTCGACATGCTTTCTCGGATGAGACTGAACATTCTTTATCAGCTTATATTGCCTTCATTGACACTATTAAAACGGAAGATATAAAGTATTTGTTTTGGTTTGCCGGCTTGGCGATATTGGAGGATATTAGTTTCACCAGCAAAGATGGTCAATACTTACGATGGGATAATCGTTCAGCACGAGAAATAAAATCGAAATATAGAAAACGAACAATTGAGTCGTTTAGAGAGGCGATATTTGAAAAGCTTAATGTCATCTACGAAGATATTAAGCACAACCACTTTGCAGATAATGCCGACAATGTGAGGCTGATTGAAGGTTCTAATCTTTACAAACTTTCGGAATTGCCAAACAATCAATTTGACCTGGTAATCACCTCTCCACCTTATTGCAATCGATATGATTACACCCGCACCTATGCGCTCGAATTGGCTTTTATGGGATATGATGACAATCACGTGAAGAAATTACGACAAGAACTATTGTCTGCCACGGTTGAAAATAAAACAAAGAAAGCGTTGCTGAAGGAATTGTACACATCTATTGGACGAAAATCCGATTACCAAACGATTGAACAGGTATTTAATTCTGAACCGGCTCTCTCTGAAGTTTTGGATTTTCTAAGATCTTCTCGAGAGCGAGGTGAGCTCAATAATAACAATATTCCCACCATGGTTGAGTATTATTTTTATGAAATGAACGTTGTAATTCACGAGCTAGGCCGAGTTTTGAAAAAAGGTGGCCGAATTTATATGGTGAACGACAACGTTCAGTATAATGGTGAAGAAGTCCCGGTGGACCTCATCTTGTCGAATTTTGCAGAACGGGCCGGACTTACGGTCAAATGTATTTGGGTTTTGCCAAGAGGCAAAGGTAATAGCAGTCAACAAATGGGATTACACGGAAGAAAAGAACTACGAAAATGCATTTACATATGGGAAAAATAGGGAGGCTATGGCAAAATGAAAAACGACTACAAGGAGGAGTTACGACTCATTCGTTCTCTGCTCATTGTGACTTCGTTACAGCGTAAAGAAGATATTAAAGCGAGGGACTCGATAACAAAATTTGAAAATCCATTAGATTGGAAGCCTCTCGATTCTTTGATGATTGAAAAGGAAGTTTGGGATTATATCGTAGAAAATAAAAACTACGATCCCAAATTGGCATTTTGTCATCCAGATGTATTAATGCATGATGCCAAAACCAGTTTATACTATCGAGGACTGACCGGTTTATCCCAAAAAGCTGCAAAAGACTAATAGGCGCGATTGAGAATTTGGAAAAGGGTACAAACTCAAAAACTTTGTCCATAGAAAAAGCGACGAAAATCTCCAGAACTTACAATTTCTATATCTGCTCCATTATTAAAAACTCTACTGATTGGACGCTGGAAAACGGCTATCGAACGATCATTGCTACATTAGGTATTTCGCTGGATGGCACAATGCGCAATAAAATTGGGGAAATTGCCGAAGAACGTATCAAAGCTTTGCTTCTTGAATGGCTCTCTTCAACTGAGCTCTTGGACGCTCCTTATTCAGCCACAGAACCGGTTCCTTCTTCTATTCAATTAAAGCATGACATTTTGATGAGATTCAGTTCTGAACCTGATGTCGCATTTTATAAAGATAATGAGCTCTTAGCCGTCATAGAAATCAAAGGTGGAACTGATCCTGCGGGAGCACTTGAGCGTTACGGTGCGGCTACAAAGTCATTTCAGCATTCCATTCAAACCAGTCGACGGTGTAAAAATTTTTATTTAGCAGCAGTCTTTACAGATGAGCTTGAACGTAGAATCAACGATGACCGACTGGTAGAAAAATCGTTTGACATAATCGATATCCTGGATGACCCGGAAATAAGGAAACAATTCTTTAATGAAATTTTTCATCACGTGCTGCGAATGGTTTGAAGGGATTTATGATGAAACTAAACCTCCCCAAACTCGACGTCCTTGGCCCCTTTCTCGGCCTCCTATTCGTGTTTTTGATTTTTGTCCTCATCGCCCCTTCCGCGTTTGTCAGCGGCTATAATCTCAAAACCATCATCACGCAAACGGTCATCATTGGCATTGGCGCGCTGGGCATGACGTTTGTCATCATCAGCGGCGGCATTGATTTGAGCGTTGGCTCCATTATTGCGCTGGTCACGATTGTTACAGCCAAGGCGCTCAACGCCTGGGGAGGCGATGCGGCGCTCACCGTATGGGCGGCGGCGCTCTTTGCCGTATTTATCGGTGCGTTTGTGGGGTTTGTGAACGGCGTGCTCACCGCCACCTGGCGCATCGTACCGTTTATTGTGACGTTGGGCATGATGCAAATTGCACGAGGCGTCGCCAAATGGATTGCCCGCGAGCAAACCGTTTTGGCACCGCAAACCGGACTCAATACGTTGATGAATGTCGATCCCGAACCCGCCTGGCTGGTGTTTGCACCGGGTGTGTGGATTATGATTCTGCTTACCGTGCTCGTCTACTTTGTCCTGAAATACACCGTGTTTGGCCGCTACGTATTTGCGTTGGGCTCGAACGAACAGGCGGCACGGCTGTGCGGCATCAAAATTCGCTTGAATCGCATTTGGGTTTATACCTTGAGCGGATTGTTCACCGGCGTGGCTGGCGTAATGCAATTTGCCAATCTCACAGTTGGCGACCCCACAGCCGCAGTTGGATTGGAGCTCGACATTATAGCCGCGGTGGTCATCGGTGGCGGTTCGTTAAGCGGCGGCGAGGGCGGTGCCATCGGCTCGATTATCGGCGCACTGATGATGGCGATTTTGCGCAACGGCTGCAATCTTGTTGGCATTCCCACCTATGTGCAAAATATTTTGATCGGCTCGATTATCATTGGTGCGGTGGCGATCGATCGGTTCAAGCACCATAATGCGACCTGAAAACAAGCTTTTAATCCGATCTACTCGTGATCAGCTTTGCATATTCAATCAATCCCCAAACAATCATTACAATCCCAATGCTAAATTGCAGCCAGTTGGACATGGGATAGTGGGTGTCATAATCGATCACAAACACAAACGCTGTGATTAGCAGCAAGGCTCCGATGATCAATTGAAAAGCGTATCCCTTTCCAAATGAGATTTTTCGTGAAATCCACCAACCCAGCCAGGCGCCTCCCCATCCGGCAACCAATCCGCCAAGTACATCCGTGGGCCAATGTACGCCCACGCCAATACGTGAAAGTCCGACCAACAAGGCCACAACAAACAGAGCGATTCGTTTCCACTGCGACTTGAGTGCCAAAGCAACGACTCCGGCATAGGCAAAGGCGGCTGCCGTATGCCCAGAGGGAAACGAGCGGTGATGGTGGCCGGGGCCAATAATGATGAATGAATCCTCCGGCAACACAAAAGGCGGACGCGGCAAGTTTAGTCCGGATTTTAAACTTTGCACGATAATGTTGAACACGATAGCCGTCCACAACATGGCCCACACGATCTTTGGATAGCGGCGCACAAAGGGAATCATCAGCACAGCGATGACCATGCCATCGCCTAAAATTGTGATGTACGCCCACAGGTTGAGTGTATAGTTCGACGATGCATTGATCGTCAAAAACAATTCGCGATTCCAGTTAAAGAGATAAATCAACAACAATAAAAAAAGTGCTACGACCATCGGGCCGAAAATAAGCAGGTTGTCTTGACGGTCAAACGATTTTATCAAAACGGTGCCTCGTATTTTTGCATGAGTTCATGACATCGAGCAAAATAAAACGTTTTGGCCGGCTGCCCTCCGCGATACACGACAACCGAATCGGTCTCACCAATACTCTTAAAATACTGCCCAAACTCCCGGCGCGGATCGATCCGGTATCGATTGCTGTAAATGCAAATGCCATCTTTGCCCAGAACGTCCACCTGCTTGTCCCAAATGCCGTAGCCCCGTGGATCGCCTTTATCAAAACACATGACCGTATATTTGCCTTGCACGGCCAAATCTACCTCGCCGCTAAGGAACCATTTATGCGTAAGCAAAAACACGTCATCCGACGATATGTTCTTTTGCTGCAGATATTCAGGAATGGTTTTCCATCCATGCATATCCAGCGTGGCATCCTTTTCCACATTGCGTTCAGTAATCCAACCTTTTTCAGCCATCGCGCGCATCGGCAATATTCCGAAACGTGTATGCAAAAATGCAGTCGTGAGTAACACAACAAGAAACAATACACTTCCGTACACCAATCCGCGCACCCAGCGCTTTTGCTGAAACGCCGGCGCGATCATGGAAGCCAGCGGAATGGTTAACACGATATAGCCGACCAACGTCCAATGCGGCAAAATAGAGCGGGTGAGCGAAATCAACAAAAAGAGAAACACCGGCGCCACACCAAAGAACAGGTAAAATCGGGCGTAACGATTCTCACGCCTTTTCACGTGTTTTATAGTTTTTCCAAACACAAAGGCCATTGGGAAAAAGATCATTGGAGTAAGGTAGCCCAGTTGCCCGCCCAACGCCTGAAAAAAGGAGTCCAGGTTGATCGATGTTCCAACGGCACGCGAGCTTTGAAACGTAAACGACACCCAATCGTGTTGCGCGTTCCAAATTAATACGGGCGAGAATACCATAAACGCCACGATGCCGTACACATACGGACCGACCGTAAGAATTTTTTTGCGGTCGTAAAGCATCAGATAGACTACAAGAAAAAATCCGAGCAGAACGCCGTGGTATTTGGACAGCATGGCCATGCCCGTGGTGAGTCCGGCGAGCAGCCAATCCCAAATCGCGGCGCCGGAAAATAGAATGCGATAAAAGACCATGAGAGTGAGGATCCAGAACATCACCAAACCGGCATCCGGGAGAATAAAAATGCCGGCGAGAAAAAAGAAAATCGGCGTGACGTTGAACAGGAGCAGCGCCCAGGTGGCCTCGCGCTCTTCCAGAAACTGTCGAGCTAACTGATAGAGCAAAAGTCCAGTAATGCTATAAACAAGCACGGCAGCAAGCCGAATGGTGAACGCCGAGGCGACTCCAAATAAATAGGGAAAATAGCCGGCCAAAAACCCGACTACCGGCGGATGATCAAAATAACTCAAACTGGGTCGCAGCGAATAGGCGTAATAATAGGCTTCGTCAAAACCGGCGCCAAGTCCGGTGGCCAGCAACAAGCGAAAAGCCAGCGAAGCGAAAAATATGATCCATACGGCTTTGGGATATGAAAAGCGGAATTCGCCGTATGTCCACACGGAATTGACCAAAAAGTTGAAAATCACGCCACAGCCAATTCCCACCAAATTGGCCAGCAAATACGGAACCCCGACCCACTCTTTCAGGAGCAAAAGCACGGTAATGTTGATAAAAATGGAACTGAACGCAGTGGTAACATTGTATCGAAACAAGCGCTGAACCCACGGTGAGGTACGACGATCTTTCCAGGTCCAGTTGTCATTGAGCAAAAAATTGGTAATAATGGAGGTTTCAATAGCCAGCAGCGAACACAAATAAAACGGTAGGTGGGTAAACTCGACCAATAGCCACAACAAGCCGCTATTGACAAAAACGCCGGACAATCCGACAAAAGCAAACTTTATAAAGCGGTTGCGTTGGTCGCGAAGATCGGATAGAGTGAGAGATTTCACATGTCCTCGTTGTTTTGTCAAAACATTTTCAACAAACTTACAAAAAAAGCTCAAAACATAAAAATGAATATGCAACTTTTTGGGAAAACTCTGCATCAAGTTTGTGTTAAGTGTTGGGAGAAATATTGTATGGAATATCAAAATATATTTGCAATTCGTTTACGAGAACCCTATACTTTTTAAAATCACCAACTTTTTGGGAGGACAGCATGCTGGTCGTATTTGTTCACGTTCATGTAAAAGAAGAGTTCATTCAGGACTTTAAAAACATTTCTGTTGAAAATGCCCAAAACAGCATCAAAGAACCGGGGATCGCGCGATTTGATGTGATTCAGCAAAACGATGATCCAAGCAAGTTTGTGCTGGTCGAGGTGTACCGCACGGCCGACGATCCGGCCAAACACAAAGAGACCGCGCATTATGCCAAATGGCGCGGTGCCGTGGCCGACATGATGGCCGAGCCGCGGTTTTCCGTCAAGTATGATAATGTATTTCCGGCAGATCAGGACTGGTAAAGCAAAAGATCGTTGCAAAACCGATATTCGCTCTTAAACGCCGAGCTCGCAGAGGAAGCGCTGAGATGAAACCTTAAAATTCTCAGCGATTTTTTGCGGCCTCTGCGTTTGAAATTGCGCATATCTGATAAAAAAAAGAGATTAATGAAGCAACTGGCCAGAAATTATTGAGGAATCGTTATGAATTTTGAATTCACCACCGCCAACCGAATTATCTTTGGGCCGGGTTCTTTGACTCGGGTCGCACCGCTGGTTCAAAAAATGGGCTCCAAAGCGCTGGTGGTGATGGGCAACGCGATTCAACGCGTCATTCCGCTGCTGGAGCAGCTCAAAGTGTTGCGCATCGATTATGTGACATTTGGCGTACCGGGCGAGCCGACCACGGATTTGATTGATGAAGCGCTGACCAAAGCCCGGGAGGCAAAAATCGATATTGTCATTGGCTTTGGCGGCGGCAGCGTGATCGATGCCGGCAAAGCCCTCTCGGCGCTAATGACCAATCCCGGAGAGGTGATGCGTTACCTGGAAGTCATTGGCAAGGGCCAACCGCTCAACCAAACGCCTCTCCCCTACATCGCCATTCCCACCACGGCCGGCACCGGAACCGAGGTGACGAAAAATGCGGTTTTGTTATCCAAAGAACATCGCGTCAAAGTCAGTTTGCGGCACAATTTGATGATTCCGGACGTCGCAGTCATCGATCCGGAGCTCACACATTCCATGCCGCCGGAGGTCACTGCCAGCACCGGATTGGATGCGCTCACTCAGCTCATCGAGCCGTACGTCTCCAACCAGGCCAATCCGCTCACCGATGCGTTGTGCCGCGAAGGCATTCAACGCGCTGCGCGATCAATAACGGCGGCATACAACGACGGCAACAACGCCGCTGCGCGAGAAGACATGTGCATCGCCAGCCTGTTCGGCGGATTGGCGTTGGCGAACGCCAAATTGGGCGCGGTGCACGGATTCGCCGGACCGCTCGGCGGATTGTTCGACGCCCCGCACGGTGCCATTTGTGCGCGATTGTTGCCGTTTGTGATGGAGACAAACATCCAGGCCTTGCAAAAACGCGAACCAGGCTCGCCCATTCTGGATCGTTATCTTGACATTGCCAGAATCGTCACAAAAAATCCCGACGCCAAAATCACAGACGCTGTTATTTGGGCGCAGGAGTTGACTGGGAAACTCGCTATTCCACCCTTGTCCGAGTATGGAATGAGCAGCCGCGATATCGCTGTTGTGGTAGAAAAGGGAAAAAAGGCCAGCAGCATGAAGGGAAATCCTCTTCCATTAACGGATGAAGAATTAATCTCAATCCTAACCCAAGCTTTGGGATAAATATTGAAAACATTGTGGAGCAAGTCATGCAAAATGTCAAACGTGCTTTTATTCTGTTTTTATGCGGCTTTGTACCGCTGTGGGCAGTCGATGTGATTCAAGTTGATGGCAACGAATTCGTCAATGAACAGGGCGAAACGATGATTTTTAGAGGGTTGAATACGTCCGATCCCGACCGACTGGAAAGCATCGGCATGTGGAACGATGACTATTTTCAGGAAATGGCCAACTGGGGCGCCAATGTCGTGCGTTTTCCGGTGCATCCGCGGGCATGGCGCGAACGCGGCGAGGAGAACTATCTGGAGTTGCTCGATCAAGGCATCGAGTTGGCGAAAAAGTACAATTTGTATGTCATCATCGACTGGCATTCGATTGGCAATTTGCGGCAGCGTTTGTTTCAACATCCCATGTATGAAACAACTTTGGAGGAAACGTATGATTTTTGGCGGAAAATAGCGTTTCGTTATCGTGATGAGCCGATCGTCGCGTTTTTTGAATTGTACAATGAACCCACAGTTATCGGAGATCAATTTGGCGACATGACCTGGGAGCAATGGAAAGTCATTTTAAACAATATCACCGACGTCATTCGCGCGTATGACGACAAGACTATTGTACTGGTATCGGGTTTTAACTGGGCCTACGATTTGACGCCCATTAAGGAGGATCCTTTGGACTTGCCGAATGTGGCCTATGTCAGTCACCCCTATCCGCAAAAACGTGAGCAGCCTTGGGAAGAAAAGTGGGAACAGGATTGGGGGTTTGTGGCGGAAAAATATCCACTCATTTTGACGGAAATTGGTTTTAGTTTGGAAGACGAACCTGGAGCGCATATTCCGGTCATTAGCACGGTGGATTACGCAGAGGCGATCACAAAATACTGTGAAAAGAAGGGCATTTCCTGGGTCGCCTGGGTGTTTGACACCGAATGGTCGCCGATGATGATTTCGGACTGGAATTTTTCGCCAACAACACAGGGACAATTTTTCAGGAACTATTTGCAGTCGCAGAAGCAATAGCAAATTTTTCAATTGGATGAATATCCCACCTTCATTGCCGTCCGGGATAAATATCCCGGACGATCTTTTTCACGCATCGTTACTTCATGACATTAGTTTACATCCCTACCCTACATTTCTCTTGACTTTTTTCTAATTCCTGCTAATTTATTAGCATGGTGTTAATATTTTAGCACGTTGGAGGCTTTTGTGAAAGAACATTTGTTGGAAAAGTTGAGTCGCCGCGAACGGCAGATTATGGACATTGTGTTCAAACACAGTAAAGTGACTGCTGCTCAGGTGCTGCAAGAATTGCCAGACCCGCCCAGCTATTCGGCCATTCGAGCGCTGTTGCGCATTCTCGAAGATAAGGGCTACTTGAGTCACGAGCAAGAAGGGCCGCGTTACGTCTTTTTCGCTCAAGTCAACCGCGAAAAAGCCCGCCGCTCCATGATAAAAAATTTATTGGATAATTTTTTTGATAATTCCATGGAGAGTGTTGTGGCCACACTGTTGGATGTTTCGAAAGAAAATCTATCCAACGACGACCTGGATCGTCTGGGAAAATTAATTCAGGCGGCAAAAGGGGAGGATCAATAATATGCTTCAGATCACATTTTTTAGCTCCGAAACCTGGATCGAATTCCTGTTATTCAACATTCGAGTGCTGCTGCTGTTTTCGTTAACATTCATCGTCACCCATCTGCTCAAACAAACCTCGGCAGCATGGCGCCATGCCTTGTGGCTGATGACATTCTTTGCGCTTTTCCTCTTACCCATTCTGGCCACCATAACGCCGCAATGGCATGCGAATCTGTTGCCGGCGCCCAAATTTGGATATCCTGAAATGGTAGCAGATCCAGCGTTTGAACCATCCATTCAAACATCGACTCAGCCGGTGTCAGAGCCAATACAAAGAGACACCGCTTACAAGTCGGAAAGCGACCTGCCAGCCGCCGTGCCTGCGCCGGTTTCGAGCAAACCCATTTTACTGCCGTTTTGGATTTTATTATGGTTGGCCGGGGTTTTAGCCGTGCAATCCAGGATTGTTATTGGCGCGCTCAACATTCGCAATATTTTGCAACGCTCGCAAGAGGTTAGCGAAGATCATTTTTTAAGCATGCTACTGGATGAAAAACGTCGATTTGGCATTCGAACGCCCATTGAGGTTTACCGATCAACCGAAATAAAATCCCCACTAGCCACCGGGTGGTTTCGGCCAGTAATTTTATTACCCTCGGATTATTATACGTTATCGGCCAAAAAGCAGCGTTATATCGTGTTGCACGAATTGGCACATATCAAGCGACGAGATATATTGTGGCAGTTTATGGTGCAAAGCATTACCGCGCTGTTGTGGTTCAATCCTGTGGTTTGGTTTGCCTCTCAAAGATGCACGCTGGAACGCGAACATGCCTGCGACGAAATGGTGCTAACATTTAGCGAACAGCCCAGCGATTATGCTAATCTGTTGCTCGAATTTGCGCAAACCAAGCAGCAATCTGTGCACGCCGGTATCACCATGGCGCGGCGCTCGCAACTGGAGGGGCGGCTGCTCAGTATTCTCAGCCATACCGTTACAAAACCGCTCTCGCAATCCACGTTGCTCAAATCCGCTATATTAACAGGCAGTTTGGTGATGGTGCTGGCCATATTTACCCCATTTTCGGATGCCCAGGTTTCCCAAAATAACATAATTGATGAGCCACACGAAAATTTAATTATCGAGTCGCTATCGTTGGCGCTACACGACCGCGATGGGGATGTGCGTGAAAAGGCCATTAACACATTGGGCAAAATAAAAACCGTTCGCGCCACACAGCTCTTATATGATGCATTGGAATCCAACGATCACGATGATCAAATTAAAGCCGCTAAACTCCTGTTGGAACGCGGCGAAACCAAGGCGTTAGAACCGTTTATCGAACGTTTAAAACATGAGAATCCTAAAACACGCATTTGGGCAGCAAAATCATTGCGCAAAATCCAAAGTGCAGAAACACTCAACCCCCTGGTTAACGCTTTGGACGATCCGCATCCTCAGGTTCGCAAAGAGGTTGTGCGAGCGATTTCCGAATTGCGTACCACAAAAGCGATCAAACCGCTGTCAAATGCTCTTCAGGATAGCAGCACAGACGTTCGCGAAATGGCAGCGTGGGGATTAGGCGAGATCGAGAATTCGGCTACACTGCCCTTTTTGTACAAAGCTATAGACGACCCCGAAGCCGAGGTGCGAAAAGCTGCTATCGAATCGATTGGCGACTTGAAAGATCCCCGCTCTGCCGTTTATATTCATGATAAAATTAATGATCACAACAGCGGGGTACGCGAAGAAGCGGTAAATGTGCTGGCGGAGATTCATGCCCCCGAATCCGTACCGTTTTTAATTCAGGCGCTTCGGGACGAGCATTATAAAGTTCGCGAAGATGCCGCGGAAGCGTTGGGCACCTATCGCGATCCGCGCGCTATTGTTCCGCTGAGCGCTGCTCTGCACGATAAGAGTGACAACGTTCGCGAAGAAGCGGCTAATGCCCTGGGTGAATATTACAACAAGGAGTGATTATGCGTTTCCTGTTTTTCCTTTCAATAATCCTTGTATCCGTTTCCGCTGCTGCCAGCAACATCATGCAACTGACGCTCGAATCGGCAGTGGATGTGGCCATCAACAACAGCTATCGCACAAAAATGCTGGCGCTGGAAATTGATCGCAGCATTTACTATCTCAGAGCGCGCAAAGCCAGTTTGCATACGCAAGCTTATATGCAGCTCAAATCTCCGGACCTGCAAAATATTTCCGACCATAAATGGAATTCAAATTTGGGTCGCGAGGAGATTGTGCGCATCAATTCAACGCTCTGGCAATCGGACTTGTCGGTGTTGCAGCCGGTTATTTTGTTTGGCTACCCAACCAACGGGTTTTTATCACTCAATTATAGAATTTATCAATACGAGCAGCGCGATAACGGTCAGCGCGACTATGATTTGTACAATCGGTTGTATTTAAAATTTGAGCAACCTCTGTTTCTACCCAATGAACTCAAAAATGACCTCGAAGAAGCCGAGCTCAACCTGGAGGATGTCAAGCTCGATTACATCAGTGAGCGCGTCGAAATCATAGAAGACATTGCGGATGACTATTACGACATTTTTGAGCTCAGCTATTATACAGATATCCACCGAAAGCATCTTGATATTTTGAGGACTGTATTTGAAAAAACCGAGCGTATAGCGCAAAACAATGCCGATCGCGATATCGAAAGCACACAAATCGAGCTCGAGATTACCAATGCCCGGGAAAATCTGCTCAGCACACAGAGCATGTTGCGCCGTCGGCTTGCGGATTTAAAACAGCGCTTACGTTTACCCTTGGAAGACTCGTTGTACGTGCTTACAGATATAAATATTGTACCGATTACGGTCGACCTGGATCAGGCCATTGATATGAGTTACAGTAACAGTCCGTACCTAAAGCGCCTGGATATTCGCAAACGCCGCTCTGAAATTGATGTCGAAGACGCCAAAGGCAGGAACGCCTTTCACATGACTGTTGAAATGACCTACGGCCTGGAAAAAAAGAACCACACGTTTAATTCTTTATGGGACGAATTTGACAACAGCAATTCACTAACCCTGAACGCCTATATTCCGCTGTGGGATGGCGGGGTGCGACGTAACCATATCCAGGCGGAAA
>CAYPZM010000063.1:0-19012 GCA_964414825.1 uncultured Cytophagia bacterium
GATTTGTTGGGCACTCCGACATACACAAAACCATTGGGACGAACGACCCGCCGCACCTCGGACAGGGTAAGCGGCAGGTTTGTAACGTGTTCCAAAACGTGGAACGAATAGACGGCATCAAAAAAACCGTCATTGTACGGCAAGCGGGTGCCGTCATAATTTCTCAAGCTGGCGTATTGTTGCCCATACGGATGAAAATCCTGATTGACATCGATGCCATATATATCAGCGCCCAAAAAATGGTGAATTTTGGCGGCTTCCAGGCCATTACCGCAACCCAGAACCAACAGCCGTTTTACGGGTTCGTCCGGGGCAAAATGTTTAACAATATCGCGAAACGCCATAATTTGACGGCTGTAACGAACATCTTTTTGCGGATCAATGGTTATCATGTCCGGCTCCTTTGTTGTTTGGCATGGTTAAGGGTTTTTAGCTGATCAAACACACCTTTGTGGATCAAGCTGGAATAGAGAGAGACATAACGTTGGGCAATGGTTTTAAGTGAAAAATATTTTTCAACGTGCGAGCGCGCGTGCTCTCCCAAACGCTCGCGCAACAAACGATTCTTTACCAGAACGCGCAACGCGGCGGCAAACTGACTCTTGTCCTCCACATTTACCAGATATCCGTATCGACCGGCTTGCAAAATTTCATCGGTAATTCCGGGCAGCAGATTGGCTACAACTGGCAGGCCGGTAGCCATCGCTTCCAAAATAGCGTTGGGTTGGCCTTCCTGGCGACTGGGATGAATGTAGATATCCGCAGCGCGCATATACTCGTCCACATTGGCCTGACGGCCGCGAAACTGCACAATACTTTGCAGGCCAAGTTCGTCGATCATGCGTTTGACTTTATCCACATACTCTTCAAAACCCTCCTGCACTTTGCCGGCGCTGTCGCGATTACTCATGGGGCCAACCACCCACAGGCGGATGTGTTGCTTAATATCATCCTCCAACTCAAAAATGGCTTTGAGCAGTGTATCCAGGCCTTTGGTATAATTGACCGTGCCCACAGTCAGCAGCATCACCTTGCTTTTAGCGGCGTGCAGCTTTTGACGCAATTGAGTGCGCTCTTCCGGTGTGGCCGGACGAAACTGCTCGGTATCGACACCATTGGGAATGCGCACTATTTTTTCCTGCGGCAAGCTGGTGGCGCGACAAAGATTTTCCAACACTTTGGATGTGGGTATGACAGCATCGGCCATGTTGTAAATCTTAAACTTCCAGTAGCCAAATTGACGATTGAGTACTGCTACCGGATCGTCGACCGATTGGTTGGTAATTTTTTGCACAATGGGCAGCCCCTCACGTCGAGCTGCCAGGCTAATGCGCGGTTGAAACCCATGCGTATGCACCAGGTCGAACCGGCGGGCGTGTTTTTGTACGTAGCGATCCAACGTTGCCCAGTAATTTAATTGGCCGGGCAATGTGACGCGATCGCGCAGTACGCGATGCACCAAAATATCGTCGACATTGTCCACACCACTCAACCCTTTTTCATGCGTTCCGGCAAGTACTTGAACCTGAACGCCCAAACGGGCTAATTCTTTTGCTAGTCGATGACTTTGCAGCGCCGCCCCTGAAAATTCCGGCAAGTAGACCCAGTTTGTCATCAAAACTCTCATTTCAGAATCCTTTCTGGTCAAACATTAAACGTGTTCTAAAGGCTTTGCGAACGTGATAGCGAAAGACACTCACATACAGCATATCCGAGCATTCGAACCAGATCGCGCGCATCACATGCCCGCTTGCAGAAATCAACGGCACCGTTAAACGGTTGATGACCAGGGCGCGAACAATATACTTTATTTTTTTTACTCGGGTCATTTCCGGGGCAAACACACCATAGCGGGAAATGAGAGTGTGGCGCAATTCCGGAGATTTTTTGTACCATAGCGCCACGGCTTCGCCGTACATACTGCCCTTGTTAAAAAATCCGCTAGGTGTAATCGGATGGTGATGTACCACCTGAATATCCGCAACAAAAATGAATCGCATGCGCAGAAACGACAGCCGCGAAGCGAACTCGGTATCTTCGGCTGCCGGCAGCTCTTCGTCAAACCCGCCAACAAGTTGGCACGTTTCGCGCAGCATCGACGTGTTGGCCGTGCGATATTCTTGCCAGCGTATTTCGGCAATGTCTTGCTCGTCGTATTTTGTATGCGTGTCGTTTAGGCGTCCTTGTTGGCGTTTTTCCAGCTTTTCGGACATGAGTACGCGGCCCAAAACGCAAGTGCGCCCGCCATAATGCTCGTGCCACAACATATGCTGGCTGAGCACATTGGATTTGGGGATGGTGTCAGAGTCCAAAAACAACACCAGGCGACCACGCGCGTGCGATAGCGCCACATTACGCGCCGCGCCAGCGGTTTTTGAGGGTCCGACAAAGTAACGCAAATTTAATACGGTTTGACCTTTATAGGCGTTTAAAAATTCGGATGTACCATCTGTTGAGCAATCGTCAATAACAATAACCTCAAACAAGGTTTTGGGGAAATCCTGATCCTCCAGAGCGTGCAGCACCTGAATGAGCGTATTGCGCCGGTTGCGGCTGGGGATGATCACAGAAATTTTTACAGGGTTCGTACTCATGGTTTTCTCTCGTTAAACGGATCCTAGTTGTTTTACCATTAAAAGTTCGTGTTTGGTAATCGTCTTGGTGACTTTTAAATAAAGCAGATAGCTTGCTCCGGCAAGGAACAGATTGACAAAGAGATTGATATCTTGACACAAAATTAAAATGATGGACATGATCAGCACGCCCACGAGTGGTTTCCAAACGTGCGGCAGCATGGAAAAAGCAAACATGTGGCGCTGCACCGAAATAAATTCCACCAGGAAAAAGAACAGACAGCCCAATACAATAGAGAGTGCAGTGCCGAGTGCCCCCATCTGCGCTGCCAGCATCATTCCCGAACCGATGACCACGAGCGAGGCCAGGGCATTGGCCAGCAAATCCCGGTTCTGCAAATCATAACTCACCAGCGAAAAAGCGAGGACCGGCACCAGCGAAAAGGGCACAATCATCCAGGCCAAAAGCTGCAGAACTGGTGCCGCCGGCAGCATTTCCGCGCCATACACCAATTGGATTACCTGATCGGCAAGTACCGAGAGCACCGCTGCCATAGCCAGGCTTATCATAATGACATATTTGATCGATTTGAGAAACAGCGATTTGAACATCTCGATATTTTCTTTCAACGTGCGCGATGCGATGGGAAACAATGCGCCACCATAGGCATGCGCAAAGGAGACCGTCACATCCACAAGCTTGAATGCGGCGCTAAACAGTCCGGCTTGATAGGCGCCGGAAATGTGCGTCAAAATAACCACAGGTGCCGCCCAAAACAGGCTGTTAAAGACCGAGATGAGCGAAAACGAGGGAATCATCCGCCATAAATAGCGCAGCATGGGTTTGTGGATGCTCCAATCCGGCTTGGCGTAACGGCGCGCGTACGGATAGGCAATCAATACCGGTATGGCTTTGCTAATCGCGACGATCACGGCAATTTGTTTGATACCCGCACCGAAAAGTAAAGCGATAATGCCAACGACTATTTTAAAGCTGTTTTCGCCCAACCGTGCCAGCGCCACTTTGGGCATATCCTCGACAGCGCTGAGGAGTGACTTGCTCCAGTAAAATCCCGAAGCTGGTATGATCGCCACCGCCATCACTGACGATACAAAGATCGTCTCAGGATTTGGCTGTAAAAGCAAGGTCACTCCTATCATTAGCGCTGCTACCAGGACAGTGGAGGTAAATCCTAATAACAAAACATTTCCAAAATAGACGGAGGCTTTGGAGCGGTCACGAGCGACATCTCGCACCACAACGGCGCCGAGGCCGAGGGTAGAAATGGTCAGAAAAAAGGCGTGAAGTGACAGGCCAAAGGCCAAAGCGCCCAATGCGGAAGCGCCCAAATATCGCGCCACCAGCACCCAAAAAATAGCGGCTCCAAGGCGGTTAAATAATTCCGTTGCGGAACGGGCCAGTGTATTTTTAAATAAAGATTTAAGAATCATCTTTTTGCAACTTTCAAATTTGATGGTTCGGAACTCAGGCGAATGATGGCTTCGGTTATGGCCAACAGCGCCCAAAAGGTTAACAGCAACATGTAATTTTCTTTATAACTCTTGTCGGAGAGCGCTTCGAGCAAATAAGCGCCATATGCGGTAAACATACCAATGGCAATAACAGAGTAATGTTTAATGGGACTGGCCATGGCGCGGCGCAAGCGTGCAAAAAAGGCAATGAGCAACCAAAGATAGGCGGTCAAGCCGAGCAGGCCGGTTTCTGCGGCGTACAGTAAATAATTATTATGCACGGCAGCCTTGCGGGTAAACGAGTCTTCGGCAATCCAATACTCATCCAGCATGGCGCCATAGTTGTTTATGCCACAGCCGAAAAGCGGAAAATCCTCAATAATGCGCAACGCTACTTTGGCAGTAGTGATGCGTGTGTTGGCCGAACCATTGTCCGGTCGGGTGATGCGCTCGTAAATGGGTTCCCACAACACCGCCAGCATCAGCGCAGCAACAAGCAGAGCTGATCCCAGTTTTACAAACGTGCGCAAGGTAAAATGGCGATGTTTGAAAATGAGCGGCACAATCATCATAAAAGAAAAGGCAATACCGACCCACGCACTACGGCTCATGGTGTTGATGACACCGAGCATTCCGATTCCCGAAATCAAAACGGCAATGCGGTTCATACGAGTATCCGTGCGCGTAAGAGCCAGTGCCAGCGATATTGGTAAAATGAGACCAAAATAACGGCCCAAATGGTTGGCGTTTCCTAACGTACCGCCGGATCGGTAAAAATCATTAGCCACAGCACCTGCAACGTCCAGATCTTCGGCGCCGCCAACTTTGACGGTTTTGAGCAGGGTCATAATTTCCGGATTGTAGGTAACCGCGGCAGCAATGGCAGTTTGCACGATCACCCCCGCAAACAGGGCAATGAGAACCAGATTCATATCCTGGCGGCTGCGAATATTATTAGCCAGTACAAAAAAGAACAGAATGGTTTTGGCCATATTGAGCAGATCAAATCCGCTCCACCACAGGTCTTGCGCATTGACCAGTGAAATGGCCATCATCACCAGCATAGCCAACGAGGGTAGCATGAGTGCCGGGAAAAAGCGCAGTTCGCCCAGTTGTTTGCTGCGCGAGGTGCGCACGAGCGTCAACACGAGCAGCAGCACCATAAAAATATCCACCAGGTCCAAAGCAAAGCCGTCTGCACCGCCGGGACTGGCTTTCAGCATGGTGGTTTCGTCAATGTTCAACAGATAAAAAAACAGCATGGCCGTGAGCAGCCATTGGCGCGTCTGTGGCAATACGCTGTATACAAAGGGCGCCATCAGCATCGCCATTGCGGCAACAGCATACGAAAGCGGCAATGACCACACCGCATACGATGCGATAGCGGTTATCCCTAAAATCGCTGCCACAGCGGCGAATAGAATCCATTGTTTGGTAAATTTATGTGATAATGCTGCAGTTGACATGATCGTTTCTAGTTTACTTTATCCGTTTTCAAATGAATCGAGAACGTTGTTTCTTTCTCGCTCCCTTTTCCTAAATTAACCGTTTATACAATCCATCCGGGATATCCATTTTGCGGCGATTAAGCGCCACACCCAACAAATGCGCGTGCGCAGTGGCCAGTTTTTGTTTGGCTTTTTGCGCGCTGTCCCAGCGGGTTTGTCCGGCCCGCACCACCAGCACAACGCCATCGACTGCCGCGGCAAGGGAGAGCGCATCGACATGGTGCAGCACAGCCGGAGAGTTGAAAATCACATAACGGAACTCGTGTTTCCACTCTTCAACCAACGAATAAAATCGCGGACTGCCCAACAGAGCTACGGGATTGGTTTTGACATTTCCGGCCGTAATAATTTTCAAATTACTGTCGCGTACCGGTTTGGCCAGCTCGTTCCAGTCACGTTGGTCGGCAATAATTTCCGCCAAACCATCTTCAGCGTGCTGTCCAAAGTAACGATGAATACTAGGCGCGTGCAAATTGGCATCAACCAGCAAAATGCATTCTCGGTTTTCGACATTAACGTAGCGCGAATCAATATCGTGCTCCCAATTCTGAAACACATCCTGAGTGGTGGCGGCTTTACGGTTAAGCGAACGAAAACTGTTGGTGAAAATTTTATCGGATTCCGGGATGTCGTATAGCCCTTGCGCCGAATCATCCACTTTATCTTCATCGGAAGAATGCTCATCGATCTGCGTCACCATGCCGCCGGCCATCAAAAAGGCGAGATAGGTAGCAATGGTTGAGGAGCCTTCGCCGGGCGACGTATCGGTAATGGCCATGGAGCGCACATGTTCGCGCGTATTGGCCAGGCGGATGTGCTCGCGTAAATCGTAAAAGTCGTTCAAAATTTCGTTCGGCATGTTCAGCACAAACAAGCCGGCAGGGTGTTTCGGCACAGCCCAGGGAGAAGGGATCGCTTCCCGGACTTGCACATCATTCAGCATATCGTGTACGAGACTCATCTGTTCCTCCTCGTTATCGGTTAAATCACAGTAATTAATTCTGAAATATCAATTGCTTCAAACAGGTCACTTTTGTCGTTAATGACCCGAGTGCGCAATGACTGTTTTGTCACAGGTTTCGGTCGTTCGGATTTCTGCGCTCTGGCAACCGGTTTGGTTTTCGGTTCGGGTTCAACAGGTTTTATCACCGGTGGCGCCGGAGCACGCATCACCGCGCCTTTTTCCAGCAAATCGTGAATCATCACGGCATCAATTTTTTTTCTTTTTTGTTTTGAAGCGCTCAGGATGCCATTATCACAAATCTGGTTGATCAGCCGCGGAATGCCACCGGAGATGTCCTGGATAGCTTTATAAGCGCCATCGGTAAACAGCTCGGACTCCTGCACACCAACGACGGCAAGACGAAAGCGGATATAATCGATCGTATCCTGCAACTCGAACCGACCCAACGTGGCTTTGAGGCTAATACGTTGATTGAGCTGCACCAAGTCGGGCTGTTGCAGCGTAGCATTTAATTGCGGCTGGCCGGAAAGGATGATTTGCACCAGCTTGCGATTTACGGTTTCGAGATTCGAAAGCTGACGGATTTCTTCCAACGCTTCAACGCTCAGATTTTGCGCTTCATCAATGATCAGCAGTGGAATTC
This sequence comes from uncultured Cytophagia bacterium, assembly GCA_964414825.1. Lineage (GTDB taxonomy): Bacteria > Zhuqueibacterota > Zhuqueibacteria > Residuimicrobiales > Krinioviventaceae > CAYPZM01. The sequence goes on from CAYPZM010000063.1 coordinate 7,162, forward strand.
TGCCCTGCTCGTGTTCTTGAATAAAAAAGGAATACAATTCCAGCAGCAGCTCGCTTTTGTGCTCGCTTTTGGGTGTAAAGCCAAAATCACGACAGATAAACTTGAGCAGATCGGTTGCTTCCATTGTGGTGTTGAACACCCAGGCAAAATTCACCGTTTCTTGCAAGCCGCTTAGCATGGTTCGGATGAGCGTGCTCTTTCCTAAACCGGGCTCGGCAATAATGGCGTTAATGCCACGGCGCATGGTGACCGCCGCAATAAGCCGCTCCAACGCCTCTTGATGCATGGCGCTGCGATACAAAAAGCGCGGGTCCGGCGTCGTTGAAAATGGTTCTTGTTTTATTTTGAAATATTTGGAATACATGTCCAACCTCATTTCTGTTTACAGCACCACGGACATTTCACGTTGTGGCTGAAAAGATCCTACTGCTTGCGTTGAAAAGATCTCGTCCACCGACACGCTGAAAAGCTCCGCAACTTTGGTTTTAAATTTTTCGGTCGGTTCGATGCGTCCATTTTCGACCATGGAAAGATAGGTTGAACTGCAGCCGAGCAAAATGGCCAGTTCGTATTGTTTGATTCCTCTTTCCCATCGTTTGATTTTTAATACATTTCTCATCAGACCGTCTCCTTTTTATTGCAATTGGAAAAATTGCTTTGTGTATGTGTTTGAATGTTTCTGTGATCCGGCTTCCAACTGGTGCGGCTCGGTTTCTGTAATGACCGCCAAAATTGGCAATCCCGTAGAGTGCATGGCATCTTCGGCGGTGTAAACCGAGTGATCGAAATATTCGACAAAAAAGGCCAGGCCGAACGATACGACACATCCCAACATAAGCCCCAATGCCAGATACAATTTTTTATTCGGCTTGCTCGGTGCTATCGGCACCATGGCCGGTTCCAGCAAACGTGCGTGTACCAAATATTCTTTTTTATTGGCAGCAATTCTCGCTTCTTCGCGTTGGCGCAGCAACATCGAATAAACTTCTCGCAAGTCCTTTATGCCAATGCTGCGTTTGTCCAGCTCATACTCTTTGCGCGACAGCTCGGCAATAGAATTGGTCACATGTTTCATGCTGCGTGTGAGCTCTTCCTCTTGAGCGCGCGCGGCCCGCACATCGGTTTCCTCGGCGCGCATTATTTTATTGAGCTCGGAATTGATCTCGGATTGCGTATTGCGAATATCCTGATCCACGGTTTGTACATCCGGGTGTTTGTCCGTGTACTTTAATTTTAAAGCGTTTCGTTTTAGCTTGAGTTGGTGCAACGAAGCGCGCAATTGATTCAAATAATCCATTTTGCTCAAACTGGCGCTGGCTTCGGTGTCGGCCACGGAAATATCGCCACCGCGTTGTATTTGCTGGCGCAAAACCGTGAGGCGCGACTCTTTGGCAATGCGCTCGGAGCGTACGCGCGTCAATTCGGCGTCGTATTCGGCAAGGGACGCAAACAAAATTGGCGATTGCTGATCCGGTACCAGGATGTGTTCCAGTTCCTTGTATTGTTGACTGCTGAATTGCAGGCTGTCGATGCGCTGACGAATATCGGCAATTTGTTGGTCGAAAAATTCCGAGGCGCGTTCGTCCTTGGAAAGCTGCGGCCGCTGTTTGATGTATTGTTCAACAACGCCATTCACAACCTGCGTGGCAATGTATGGATTGCCATCGGAATAGCTGATGAGCAGCACGTTGGTGTCCTGTTCACGTTCGACCTGCAGATTGGAACGCACATGCGCAATGGCTTTTTCGCGCTGCAATTGCGGGTTTACACTCGCTTCACTCGCTGATTCGTCAAGATGAAGCTGATCAACAATAGGCTCGATGATGCTGCGAATTTGCAAAATCGACAGTTCGGTGCCGATCAAATCGTAATGCGCGCGATACGTTGAGGGATTGGCTTGCAGCTCGTAATCGTCCTGGTAGTTCACCAAAACTTTGGCCGATGCTTCATAGCTCGGCGGCAATACAAAGGTCACGCCCACAACCGTGGAGACAATCAGCGCAAAAGCACCAACGATCAGTTTCCAGCGACGAGAAATAACGCCGAGAAAGCTTTGTGGTGACATGGGGCTGTCGATGTGACTGTAGGAATTCATCAAACGCTCCTGTTCCATCGTTTACCACTCTTTATTGAGATAGGCCAAGCGTGAATAGATTGTCAACGGCGGCAAAATTACATTATACAGTTGACCGACAAACGCATCCATATCGGCAATAAATGATCTCGGGATATAGATGAGATCATACGGTCGCACCGGCTGGTCGTGCTTGAGCATAGATGCGAGATCTTTGGTGGCAAGATCTAGACGATTCACCACCAGATTGCGGTTTTCATCGCCACGCACCAGGATGATGCTGTTCAATTTAGCGCTGCGCAAAGGACCGCCGGCCGTGGCAATAGCGCGCAAAATGGACATGCCTTTGACAAAATTATACTGGCCGGGTTTTTCAACTTCACCCATCACATAGACATTTTGGCCGCCGAACTCGCGCACAAAAATGGTCACATCCGGCTGCAAAAGGATTTCTGAATAAACGCGCGTCACCAGGCTGTCCAACCGACTCACGGGCATGCCAATCACTTGCACATCTCCCACACGCTGCAGGCTTATGTTGCCATCCGGACGCACGGCAACCACTTCGTTGTATTCGGGATTGTTGAAAAATTTCACTTCCAACACATCGCCAAAACCAAGCCGATAGCCTTGAATAGACGTGCTTTCGACCGATTGTTGGAGAGTCGGCATCGGCACTTTGATCACAGCATTGCTCAACTGCTGGTCGTTGACGGTCGGCGCCTCCGTCTCAAGCCTGGGATTGATAGCGCAAGACATAAACAGAGACAAGGTCGCTGCCAGTATCGCTATTTTCCACGTTGTTTGCACAAATCCTCCGCTTTAAAAAAAATTATTTAGTAAAAATTTTTAAAAAATCGGGTTGACCCGGTTAAACCGGATCAACCCCGTTTTTGCTATTTGGTCAACGCCATCTTTTTTGTTTGTCTAAAATTGTTGACTTGGATCGAGTAGAAATACAATCCGCTTGGAGCGCGGAAACCGGCATTGTCTAAACCATCCCATTCGATAGAATAGGAGCCAGCAGAGCGCTCTTCGTTCACCAATTCTCGAACAACCTGGCCACGCAAGTTGTAAACGGCCAGTTGAACTTTTCCCGCATCTTTGATGGTGAAGGAAATAGTTGTGGACGGATTGAACGGATTGGGATAATTCTGCTCCAGCGTATAATACTCCGGTGCGGCCACCGTTTCTACGCGTTTGGGACCGTAAAAGCGCATGGTACCGTCGGTCGACACATCGGCGAGCCAGTAAAAGTAGACGCGGTCTTCCTCGACCGGCTCTTCCCAACGATAATCGTGACGCGTTTCTGAATTGAGCGCTCCTTTGATCATATCGGTCGTTACGCGCACTTTTTGACCATTGTGGGTTTCGCTCTTGTAAATGTGAAATCCAAGATTTTCCGTTTCCGATTGCGTCGTCCACTCGATGACCACACGGCCACCCACACTACTGACGCTAAAACTCGACAATTCTACCGGATGCGTTTCACCATTCAGGTAGGTGTTTATTTCGATCGTACCAAAATCGTATGCTTCAAACTCATCTGCAGACTGAACCTGGTACAAATCGGAATCGCCATAGCTGTTTTCGGCGCTGTTGATCACCGAGGTGTCCCAGGCACGAATGTAGACGTAACGGCCCGGTTGAATGTCCGAGTGCGTAAACAGTTTGTCAAAACGTCCTTCCGCATAACCAGCGAGATAGCCGTTTCCGACATAGGTATCGCGGATAAATTGATCGTCGCCGGTCGGTGCGCCCAGCGGGTCACTATTCGGATTCGGTGGATCAATGACGCCATCCGGGCCGGCCCAAATGAGCTGCACCAGGTTACCCTCGGCAGATGGCACTTGATCCCAGCTTTGGATAATGCCGGCTGTGCTACTTGCATTTAAATCGCCGGCGGTGGCTGTAACGCTCAAAAGCAGAGCGAAACCAATCAAACCTGTAATAAAGACTGTTGTTTTCATGTTGTCCTCCATTTAAAATTACTCTAAATAAGCCGGATTCGGATAGGTCCAAACGTTCTCGGCCGTGTCGTTCTTTTTCCAGATGATGTAACCGTCACCCGGAACCATCTGAATCGTGGTTTCGTTTTTGCCGGTTTCATCCATCCAGGTGCCGTCTAATTCAGAATTCGTGCCGTCGACAACCCAGGCTTGATCGTAAGCCTTACCGCTCCAAGCTCGGATTATATCCGCTTCACCACTTCCTACTCCGCCTTTCATGACGCCGTCTTCATACAGTTCGGTCTGATCGAGAGGCACATTCACAGGATAACACGAGCTGACAAAATTAAAACCGGGCTGCAGCGTAATCGAGCGAGTCGTATCGGTGGGTACGCGTCCCGTTAATGTGAACAGTGTATCCAAGTGGCTTTCTTTAACCTCAAGCCAAAACCCAACGTTGGGATCCATGTTATAAGTGGATATCAAGCCGGTTTCCGAATCAATCCATTTGCCTTTGTATTCCGTAACAGGACCATCGTAATACCAGTTGATTTCGTACTCTTCCCCATTCCAGATTCTAATTTGATCCGCATTTGTAGCGCTTTCCCCACCTGTAAGCTGATTACCCAATACAAACTGAATGGACGGATCCGAAGGAATGAGAGGCAGCGACACCAGATTCAGTCCGGTGTTCAATTCAAGATCAAACGCGCCCACGGTATTAAACGTGTACACCACATTGCCACCGGCAACCGCTTGCACCACATAGTAAGATTCGCCGACATTGTTGGCCGTGTGTTCATCATCCACATACTGGAAGATTCCGGCTTCCACCGTGGCGATTGGCGTATGCGGGGTAAAGTAGGGAATACTGCTCCGGAAAACATGATAACCATCAGCTCCGGAAACGGGCGTCCACACCAGCTTGACCGTTTCGGTCTCTGTTTGATAAAGCGCAACCAAATTGGCAGCACCAACAGTGGCCGACACTTCGGTCGATGGCGCGCTAACGTTTCCGGCAAAGTCGTACGCTTTGACAACAAAATAGTACTCTTGCCCGTCTTGCAAATCTTCTGCGACATAAACTGTCGTGTTGCCCACGTCCTCTTCGACCGTGTAATTGCCGGATTCGGTTCCATAGTATATGATGTAGCCGGCAAGATCGTCCTCGGTGTTCGCACTCCAGGTCGCGATCAGACTACCAGCCAAGCTTGCATCCGCAAACAGTAGCAACATGACGACGCAGATTGAACTGCATGTGTACGACAACATGCTCTTCACGTTCTCTGCAGTTAATCTGACTGTGTTCATAAGAGCTCACCTCCAATTAATTAAAACGTGACTGCATACACTCCCGCCTGGACATCAGGCGCGATGTATTTTGATTATAAAGATGGAGGAAGAATATCAGGCAATAAGGGGGTAAGACGTGTCTTGAGCCCGAATTCTCCCGAGCGGCCGATACAATCAAAGCAGATGACTTGGGCGAGTCGTGTTGATTGTATATGGTGCTGTATTTCGCATCTATTCTTATCTTGCTTTAAGCAGAGTCTGTGCCAAACCAAGACAATACGAGTTCTCGCGTCTCGGAAGAGCACTCACATCAAAAAAGCAAATTATTTTAACACTGATTTTATTACACTTGAACAAAACATTTTTATTCAAGAAGCTTTTCTGTTGGGCGGATAATTAACGAGCGAGTGCAGCAAATGTCCCTGAGGGTAAACACCTGTTGTTTCGAAAAGGGGTCAAGTGTGGACAAAAAGGGGTAGGGTGTTGCGTTGGGTGGGCAGGGAAAATATCGATGGGGAGCGATGTGAGAAGATTGCACCCGGATTTGAATTATCAGTTCGACCGTATTCGGTAAGCCGCTAGTGATGTTGATCCTAGACGAATCGATTTATCCTTTGAATATGATTGTGCAGAAATTCTTTGAGGATTACAGCGACACAGCAACACCTTTTTGCAAAAGGTACGACTTTTAATTTTATGCCGTGCTATTTTGAATGAAACAGGATTTCGCATAATGAATATTTGCAGTTGGGGAAGGGAATGCAGATGTAAAAGGCCTCATTTAAGGATAGACACATAAAACCCATTTTTTAATTTGACATGCGCCACAATTTTTTATATATTAAAACACCTTGAGAGTTTCTAACTCCCAAGCGGCCATTAGCTACCAGCCGAGATGACTTGGGCGAGTCAGCTGGTAGCTATTTTTTTAATTGGGGATCAATTCAAATTCATGGACATTTCGTTCCATGAGCCGTTCTGTGGCGGAAACAATGGCTTCGGTCTGGGCAATATTGATAGGCTTGTACGCCTGGTAGGTGACGCCCAATTCGGCTGCCATCTTTCGAATGCGCAAATTCATATCTTCGGTAATCAAAATAACCGGCAATCGCGGCCGCAAGCGCCGAATGACCGGTAATATTTCAATTCCCATAACACCGGCCAAATCCAAATCCAGGATCAACAAATCCGCATCGTAATCCAAAATCTCCAGCAGCACTTTGACGCCGCGTTGTACAAATCGCACATTATAATTCGAGCCCGCTAATTTGGCATTAAGACTTTCAAAAACGTGATAGTCGAATGTACCAATAACAATGGTTTTCCGTTTCATTTTCATTCATCCTCTAAACTGGTCTGATTCCTTTCTCAATGCGAATCTACTCAATTTTTGTGCCACTATAAGAGGATATGTTACGTTTTACAATCATTGTTTTTTTTGACTTTAAAACAGATCTTTTTTTCTATGTAGACGCTGTGACATAAACGCCACTGCGAACGATTGGCAACTATTGATTTTATTAAACTTGAGCAGATTCAAACCTTAGTCTCGCTGTCCATTTATAGGGGCAAAAAAAAACGTCCCACCAACTTTGCGCTGATGGGACGTTTTAAAATCCGAACAAACGTTTCATTCATTTTCTTTTTTGCGAATATCAATATCCAACGATTCCAACATGCGGTAAATCGACTTGCGATTCAACTGCGCCTCTTGCGCCACTTTGCTGATGTTGTTGTTGTGCTTTTCCAACAACTGCTCTAGATACTGGCGTTCGAAGGCTTTTACGACGCGGTCTTTGGCGGATTTAAAATCGAGGTCTTCGGTGGTATCCAAAAACACGCGCTTTTTCGTGGGTCGAATGGGTTCGGGCAAATCTTCGGGGCGAATTTCCGAGCGGGTGGCTACGGCAATGGAGCTTTCAATGGCATTTTGCAACTGCCGCACATTTCCCGGCCAATCGTATTCCTGAAAAATGACCAGCGCTTCCGGAGATATTTTTTCCACTTCCACCAGGCCAATATTGCGGTATTTTTTCAAAAAGTGGTACGCCAGCACCGGCACATCCTCCTTGCGTTCGCGCAGTGGCGGGATGTGAATGTTGACCACGTTGAGGCGGAAATACAAATCCTCGCGCAGCTTGTCCATTTCAATCAGTTTAAGCGGATCTTTATTGGTGGCGCTGATGATGCGAACATCAATATCGCGCTCCTTTACACTTCCCAGACGCCGCACTTTGCGCTCCTGTAACACGCGCAGCAGCTTGGGCTGGGTCTGAATGGGCACTTCACCAATTTCATCCAGAAAAATGGTGCCATTGTTGGCCGCCTCAAACAGTCCCGCCTTGTCCGATGTGGCGCTGGTAAATGCGCCTTTTACGTGCCCAAACAGCTCTCCTTCCAACAAACTCTCTGGCAAGGCGCTCACCACTACGGGCACAAACGACTCTTTATCGCGGCGGCTGTAATAATGAACCCCGCGCGCAATCACCTCTTTACCCGTTCCGGTTTCGCCGGTAATCAGCACATTGGCATTGGTTTGCGCCACGCGTTTTACCTGCTCGAACATTTCCAGCATAATGCGGCTGGTTCCCACGGCACCATGAAAACTGGTGTCTTCTTCAAGATCGAGTTGGCTTTTGAGGTGCTGATTTTCCTGCACAATGCGCGCATATTTAAACGCGCGTTCCACCGGCACTAAAATATCGTGGTGCGTTTGCACAACTTTGGGGATAAAATCGAATGCGCCTTTAATAAATGCCTCGCGTGTCACGGAGACATCGCCGTGCGCGGTGTAGAGAATGACCACAACCTCCGGATCAATGGCTTTGGCTTGCTCGAGCACTTCAATACCGGAACGATCTTTTTCCATTTTGAGATCGGTAATCACCACCAAAGGTCGCTCTTTTTGAATGAGCATCAAGCCTTCTTTTGTGGACGTTGCGGTTACGCATCGATAGTTGGAACGATTTAAAAGTTCGCCAATGGATTTTAATATTTGTTCTTCATCATCGATAATCAAAATTTTATTGTCACTTGAATTGCTTCCCGTCATGCGGCGGTTTTCCTTTCAAAGTTTAGCAATCGGTAACAGGATTTGTATGGTCGTACCGCTCTCAATTTCGCTAAAAATTTCAATACTGCCGTTGTGGTTCGAAATGATGCCATAACAGACGCTAAGCCCCAGACCGGTGTGGGTACCATCTTTGGTCGTATAAAATGGATCAAACACCAATTCCAGTTGTTCGGTTGCAATACCAACACCGTCATCGGAAATGGAAATATTGACAAAATCTCGAAACTGGTCATCCACTTTGGTGGTAATAGCCAGGGTGCCGCTGTTGGGCACGGATTCAATGGCGTTGCGACAGACATTTACAATTGCCTGTTCCAACGTTACCTCACTGCCCAAAATGCGCGGCACGTGGTCATCCAAATGCAATGTATAGTGAATCTCTTTTTGTTGATTCAACAAATTTAACAAGTTGACGGTATTTTCAATAACCTTGTTTATGTTGATGAGTTTAAAATCTTTGACTTTTTCCGTAGAAAATGCCGTTAGCGCATTGGTCACCAAGGACATGCTATAGAGCTGTTCTTGAATGATACGGAGATCGGCTTTTAGTCCTTCGGGATTCAAATGATCTCCCTCTTCCACAAGCAGGCCGCCAACGCGGTTTAGAATAGCGGCAATGGGATTGTTCATATTGTGGACGATTTCCGAAGCGAGGTGGGATATTACTTTCATCTTTTCGCGCAAGTGCTGTTGTCGCTCCAAGCGTTTTGCCACGGTGATATCATGGACCGTCAAGATGACGCCGCGAACACGACCATTTTTTACGTACGGAACCGCCACAAACAGCAGCGCCAGGCTTTGACCATTTCTGCTATTTTCAAACACCCGAGTTCCGGTCATGCCATTTTCCAGCGCATTGAAACAAATGAATTTTAATTCCTTGTTCCAAAAACGGCCCAAAACGCGAGCAATATCGCTGCCTTTTGAAAGCGATCCGCCTACGTTTTTGTAGCTAAAGAGTTTGCCTTTGGTTTCAAAGAGTTGCCATTTCTGATCAAATACAAACTCTTGAAACTCATTCAACACTTGATTCTCAAGCTTTGGTTCAAATGTTACCACATCTCCACCCCTCTGGTAGCAAAGAGACTTGTTCTATTTTGGCACTCTCGGAAACTTGATGAGCACCTCGGCTTGGCCCGCATCCACATTTACGATTTCCATATGGCCATCGTGATTGAGGATGGTCGCGTAAGCAATGATTAATCCTAAATTCGAAATGTCAAACTTGCGTTTTGAGGTGAAAAATTCGTTCAACATGTTTTCCAAATCGACTAACGCCTGTATCGAATCATTTGAACGAATTTTGAACATAAAGAGGTCGCGTTCTTTTAAATAATTCAAATAGACTTTTAGCTTTCCTTCGGTGCCGGCGCTATGCAACAACGATTTGAACAACTCTGAAAATGCTCGTTCTAAACTGAGCTCACTTGCATAAAACGAGGGCAAATCATCGGAAATAAAAGCTCGGATTTCATTATTCGGGTAAGGCCGGTTAAGCAACGTTATGGTAATGGCGCGATTTAAAAATTGTTCGGCTTCGGTCTCAACGACGCTGTCCATATTATGGACTTTGAGCGCATTCACCGTATCCAAAATGGAAATAACTTCTTTGACTTGTTGATGGACTTTGTCGATGTATTCGGCTAACGAAAATAAATTGTCGTCCGAGTTGGGATTGGTTATATCGCTTTTTAAAAATTCGACATTTGTTGAAATAAGCGAGAGCGGGTTTTTGATTTCGTGCGAAATTTTGCTGGCAAAGCGACTCAAGAATCGAATTTTTTCTTTGCGGTGCTCTACCGACTCTTCTTCTTTTGCACTTGTAGCCGGCCTGGATAAAATGAGAATGGCATCCAACCGACTTTTATGTCCCAGCTTGACCAATTCGTGCTCTGCCCATTGCGGGGAATAAAAATCGGCCTTGGTACTAAAACAAAGCGTTTGCTGGTCGCTTTTAACAAACTCTTCTATTTTGTGACGAATGGAATATTGATTATAATAGGACAATACAGAAAATAAATTGTGCCCCACAATATTTTGTATGGCGTGCGGAAAAATCTCTTTTACCGGCTCATTGTACAAAATGACGGTCAGGTCACGATCAACAAGAATTGCGCGAGTGCGCGGCAATTGGCTTGACGACTCCATTGGCGAGGAAGCGGATTGGCGGCGTTGAAGTTGTTTTTGAGGCTGACGAATATCAGAAACGTCGATGTGGAACGCATCGCCAAGACAGTCCACAATTATGTGGCGAACGGTTTCGTTCTCATCGGTTACCGGCGTAGCCACCACATGGCGCACATGCCCATTTCCGGAGGGCATGCCAAACTTGATGTCTTCTTCCACAACCGTTTTAAAGGCAATGGAGCGAGACACCGGACAGTTGGAGCAGGGTGAATCGGAACGAAAGAGTACTTTAAAACAAGAGTTACCGATAATGCGTTCTTTTGCATGATCGCCAAGTTTATCTATCAGCTTGCGGCTTAATTTTTCAACGACATAATGAGTGTCGATAAAAAAGACGTTTTCGCCATTGGCTATCATATAGGCTGGGTTGGGCTGGTTCCTTCAAAAAAGTGTACACTTGGAGTAACGTTATTTATTGGAGGCACTTTTGAATATAACAAAAGTGTCCAGTTAACGCAACATATTTTTTTGGCGTTCTTGGCTTTTTGTATGTCAGCACATTTTTGCATGCATCTGTTTGATTGCATTAGTTCTTGGATTAAAGGGGAATTTGGGCTATTTTAGCGTGCGTACCTTTGCGGCCTCCGCATCTTTGCGTTTAGGTATTTTGCAAACAAAATCCGATCACCGGAAAATTTTAATGAATTCAGAACCGCACATTCCTTATCGCACCTGTATCGGCTGTCGGCAACGCAAGCCCAAGCACGAGCTGAATCGGTTTGTGCTCGAAAACAATCGCATTATTCTGGATAAACAGCAAACCCAGCCGGGACGTGGCGTTTATCTCTGTGCCAATTGGCAGTGCCTGAACAAAGCGCTGGAGAACAAGGCGTTTTTTCGGGGTTTTAAAACACAATTCGAGCTTGATGTTCAACATATCAAAACGGAGTTTTCTGCATGTCTAAATTAGATAAAATTCGACCGTTAATCGGATTTGCAAACAAGGCCGGAAAATTAACTCTGGGGCGGACAGCAACAGAGTCCGCATATTTTCGTGGCAAGCTGGAATTGATTATAATTACTCCCGATGCTTCACCTAAATTGAAACGATTTACCCAAAATGTACAGGACGTTCCAGTGCTGCGCGTAGGCTCAAAAGATGAGATGGGCAAAATTGTCGGGCGCGATGAAGTGGCGATTATGGGTGTGGCCGATCGCAATTTTGCCGAGGCCATACAAAACGCATAATTACAATTCGGGCTGACGGCGTTTTAGCGCATACAAGAGCGGCAAACCCAAACCATAGCAGGCAATTAATTGGCCGATAGCAACAGA
>CAYPZM010000064.1:0-18980 GCA_964414825.1 uncultured Cytophagia bacterium
CCGGATCAACGCCTTTGTCGATTAAATACTGGCGCACATTTTCGGCCCGCCGTTCGGAAAGTTGTTGATTGGCCATTTCGCCGCCCATATTGTCGGTATACCCGCGAATTTCAATATGGACTTCTGGAAAATCCATCAAGCTGTCATACAATTTATCCAATGATTCATAGCTCGATTGGGTTAGCTGCGCGCTGCCGACTTCAAAATTAACCTGCTCTAATTTGAATGCGTCTCGGTTGAAAATGGGTGGCAGCGGAAGTTCATCGGGACAGCCATCGTCATCTTCGTAGCCATTTCGGGTTTCAGCCTCGTTGGGGCACTCGTCATCAACATCCTTGATACCGTCGCCATCGTTATCAATATCCGGCACGCCATCTTCATCCTGCCATCCGTCAAAATCTTCCGGGGAGTTAGGTGCAACATCATCGACATCCGGAATGCCGTCGCCATCATTATCCGGGTCAGGAATGCCATCATCATCTTGAAAACCGTCTCTATCTTCCGGCTCCAGCGGTGCACCATCCTGAACATCGGGAATCAGATCATTGTCATTATCCAGATCGGGAATGCCATCCATATCCTGAAAGCCGTCAATATCCTCAGGATCGAGCGGTGCCTGGTCCAGCTTATCAACGATACCATCCCCATCCTGGTCAAAATTTCCACCCCAATAGTACAGCAAGCTGAGTTTTAGTTCCGCCAGTTTGTCATTGGCATCATTCAAGCCAACATTGTCTTTGGTCATGCCAAAGTAATGCGTGTTTCTCCCTTGAAGCTCGAGCGCGAGGCTTTCTTTATTAATAAACCATTCAAAACCAATACCGTAATTCAGTCCAGCATTCAACTCTGTTCCATAAAGGCTCTCGCCCTGTTCTTCGAGGTTCCAAATGAGCAGTCCACCGCCTGCAATGATGTAGGGTTTGACGTCATTGCGAATCAGATGCGAGAATTTGGCAAATACATTGATTGGCAACACGGTAGTCTGAAACGCAGAGTTTTTATCCTGAATAGTGGAGGTCCCAGCCGTTGATGGCTTGAATGTACCATAACTAATATCGCCGCCGATTTGAATAAAAGGCGTGAGGCCAAAACGGGTTTCGATTCCGCCCATAAGCGCAAGCGAGGAGCGATCGCTTTCGCCACCCCACATTTTGTACATGGTGGCAGAGCCGCCCAGGGCAAAGCGGCTTTTCCAGGGAATAGCCTGGGCAATAGAAAGGAACATCAGCAGGATCAGTGTCGCGAACACAAACTTGAGTCTCATTGTCAGCTCCATTGATGTGTCAATTTATCAATAGCAAAAAAGGAATTTATAGCAATTTGTAATATTTTAGCACGGACAATAAAACGATAAATTTCAAGACTATATTCCAGGTAGGGCATACAAATTAACGACTACACTGGAGCGTAGGTCAAGGTAATAATAATTTTAGATGGATAAAACAAAAAGCTTTGATATTGGATCAACTCGTGCAAATCAATTATTGCCTCGATCATGGATTTCGTGTGATCATCACGAGAGCACAGCTATTAAAGATGTGGGATTGGCGATGACATGAAATCTGTTGCAATAAAATTTCACTTTGTTGGCAGGCACTTTTTATTTTGGCTTCACCATTAACACGACCGATGACCGCGCCTCGACATCATAAAGCGATCCATCGACCGGCGGTGCTTCAGACAAAGGCGAAAAGTCCGCTGGCGGCGGCTTGGCTGTATCCACAATGCGGTGCCACTCTTCATTGGATTTCAGCGCCGGTAACTCAAACTCCAGAGATTCCCAATACGCATTTAGCATGATGTGCAGTTTTTCATTGTAATCCGGATGGTGCAATGAGAACGCCAGCGAATGCGACCACGGCGCCCAATCCGGTTGGCCCAGGCGCACGCCATGCCAAATTAAATGCGGCTCGTGTCCGCATTCTCCGGTACAGAGAATTTTGTCCTGCGTAAACATCATCCGGGATTGGATGAATTGCAGCAATCCCTTGTAAAACCGCAAAAGATGTTGATGCGTTTCGATTTCTTCCCAGTTGAACCAGCTCAATTCATTATCCTGGCAATAAGCGTTATTGTTGCCGTTTTGGCTACGGCGCACTTCATCGCCCATCAACAACATGGGAGTGCCCTGAGAGACGAGCAAAATGGTGAGAAAATTTTTAATTTGGCGAATACGCAGTTGCTCAATATCGGCAATATCTGTAGGCCCTTCATGTCCGCAATTCCAGCTAATATTTTCATTCATGCCATCGCGGTTGCCTTCCAAATTGGCTTCGTTGTGTTTGCGAGTGTAAGAGACCAAATCGTTTAATGTAAAACCATCATGGCAGGTAACAAAATTGATACTGCGGTTGGGTTCTCGTTTCGGGTCCGGATAAATATCCGGACTTCCCAGCAGTCGGCTGGCCAAATGCGACACGGTGTCGTATTCGCCTTTGACAAAACGGCGAATTTCATCACGATAGCGGCCATTCCATTCGGCCCAGCGATGTCCTATAAAAGAGCCGACTTGATACAGGCCTGAAGCATCCCACGCTTCGGCAATAATTTTTGCGTGAGCGAGCTCCGGGATGGATTCGATCGACCACAAAATGGGTGGATTTTTTAACGGCACTCCCTCCTCATCGCGGCTCAATACTGATGCCAGATCAAACCGAAATCCATCGACATGCATTTCCATGACCCAATAACTGAGACAATCCAGGATCAAACGGCGAACAACCGAGTTGTTGGCATTGAGAGAATTTCCAGTGCCGCTATAATTTGCATATTTGGATTTATCCGTATCAAGGATATAATAGGCCTCATTCTCTAATCCACGAAATGAAAATACCGGTCCCTTTTCATTTCCCTCTGCGGTGTGATTGAACACAACATCCAAAATCACTTCAATCCCGGCTTTGTGCAACGCTTTAACCATATCGCGAAACTCATTTAGCGGCCCCATGGGAGTCTTATTGGAGCTGTAGCCGACATGTGGCGCAAAAAAAGCCATGGGATTATAGCCCCAATAATTGCTAAGCGATGGCAAAATATCGCCTTCGTCGAACTGCTGCGCTGGCATCAACTCAACCGCCGTAATGCCCAACTCTTGTAGATAAGGAATTTTTTCAACCAATCCGGCATAGGTGCCGCGTTTCTGCGCTGCCACCCCGGAGCTGGGGTGCTTGGTAAATCCGCCAACGTGCAGCTCATAAATCACCGATGTGCAATAGTCGTAACGCAACGGATAATCATCTTCCCAATTATAATCTGACGTATCCACCACCAGACTTTTGGCCGCTTTGGCAATGTTATCACCCGGAAAAATTGCAGCATCACGATCATAATGTTTTCCAAAGACAATAGCCTTGGCATAGGGATCCAAAAGAAGTTTGTGGCCATCAAAACGATGTCCATTAAACGTATCATAGGGACCGAACACTCGGTAACCGTATAGCTGTCCGGCACCAATATCCGGTACAAACTTGTGCCAGTAGAAAAAAGTGCGATTACGATCCGGGTGCAACTGAATCACACGCGACGGTTTCTTGTCATCGGCATCATCAAATAGCAGCAATTCAACGGCGTGAGCATTTTTTGAATAGAGGCTAAAATTTGCTCCGGTTGGATAAACGGTCGATCCCAGGGGATAACTGCGGCCAAATAGAATATCAGGGTGGATATCGCGGCGAACCATAAACTTCTTTCAAAATAGATAAGAACATTTTTTATGCACAATAAAGAGGTGCAGTGTACAAAAGAATGTTATTATATTCAATAGCAAAGCGCATAATAATTTGAATTTGACTCACTAAAAAATAATAATCACTTGAAATTGATTTTGCAATTTGTTAATATGCGACGATTAAAAACAGATAAATTTTAAAGCAGCGCTTTGAAACTGTGCTAAGCATCGAATTATAAAAAGAATATCAAGAATATATGCAATAGCACAACGAACGAATCCACTATTTACAGCAGTTTACGGTACAACAGCGACATCATGTCAAGTTTATCCCGTGCTCTAAGCGATTTCCATTATGGGGAGCACCTGAAATAGAGTTGTAAAGCAGTCACATTATTTTGTAAATAACTGACTTTTTAAATATATACAGCTTTTTATTGGTGCAACATTTCAATTCAAACTGGCCGGTTCCTCTTTGGCGGCAAATTGCCGTATTACGGTCAATTCACAATTTAAATCAATCATTTTCTTGTACGTTATTTCGCCGCATCACAAGTAGATAGCTATGCGCTGTCCTGTTTTTAAACGCATGCGCGTGTTTTTACGGTTGCGGCGGCTCTGCTCGAACGTTACCTGATAACTGACATAACTAAAATCAACATTATTCATTACTCAAACCGAAGGAGATTTCCATGAGTGAAAAGACTGATTCCATGAAGTCCTTAATGAGCGAGAGTCGGACATTTCCACCGCCTCCATCTGTTCAGTCCAACGCTTATATTGACAGCGATGAGCAGTACAAAGAGATGTGGAAAAAGTCCGTTGAAGAGCCGGATGAATTTTGGCTGGAACAGGCTAAAACGTTGACCTGGTTCAAAGAACCTACGAAAAGTCTTGAATATACGTGGGACACCGAAGGTCGAACGATTGAGCACACCTGGTTTGCGGACGGAAAGCTAAATGTAACATACAACTGCCTAGATCGTCATCTCGGCACGCCGGTTGCAAAAAAGACTGCCATTATTTGGCAAGGCGATGCAGAAAATGATGTCAAAAAATTGACGTATGAAGAATTGTACAAAGAAGTATGCAAATTTGCCAACGTCTTAAAATCCAAAGGCGTTAAAAAAGGTGACCGCATTGCGATCTATATGGGCATGGTTCCGGAGCTGGCCATTGCGATGCTCGCCTGCGCGCGTATTGGCGCCATCCATTCGATTATTTTTGGCGGATTTAGCGCAGATGCGATTTCCGGTCGTGTGAACGATTCGGATTGTAAAATGCTGATCACCTGCGATGTTTCCAAACGCGGCGGCAAAGCCATTACACTAAAAGCGATTGCCGACGAAGCGCTCAAAAGTACCCCAACGATCGAAAGCGTTATTGTAGCTCAAGTTGGCGACGGTAAATGCGAGATGCAGTCCGGACGCGATTTTTGGTATCACGAAGAAATGGCCAATGCAGATGACGAGTGTCCCGCCGAAGAGATGGACGCTGAAGACAAATTGTTCATCCTCTATACCTCGGGATCGACCGGCAAACCCAAAGGCGTTGTTCACACCACAGGCGGTTACTTGCTGCATACGTCGCTGACGCACAAGTGGGTGTTCAACATTCATGATGATGACATTTATTGGTGTACCGCTGATATCGGTTGGGTCACGGGCCATAGCTACATCGTTTATGGTCCTCTCGCCAATGGGGCTACATCGTTAATGTTTGAAGGTGTTCCGACCTGGCCGGATGCCGGACGGTTTTGGCAAGTTTGTGACAAATTTGGCGTTACTGTATTTTATACGGCACCCACGGCCATCCGCGCCTTGATGCGCATGGGTGAGGAATGGCCTGCAAAATACAAACTGGATACCATGAGGATCCTCGGCACCGTGGGTGAACCCATCAATCCCGAAGCCTGGATATGGTATTATGAAAAGATTGGTCACGGCAACTGCCCGATCGTGGATACCTGGTGGCAAACCGAAACCGGCGGCTTTATGATTACGCCGTTACCCGGTGCTCACAATTTAAAACCCGGAAGCGCTTCCCGCCCATTTTTTGGTGTGGCTCCTATCGTGTTGCGCGATGACGGTACACCATGCGAGCGTGATGAAGGCGGAAAACTCTGCATCCAAAAACCATGGCCCGGCATGATGCGCACCATGTGGGGCGATCATGATCGTTTTATCGATACCTACTTTAGCTTGTACAATGATCTTTATTTTACCGGCGATGGCTGTCGTGTGGACAAAGATGGCGATTATTGGCTCATGGGCCGCATCGACGATGTGGTTAATGTATCCGGTCACCGCATTGGCACCGCCGAAGTCGAGAGTGCCTTGGTCAGTCATACCAAAGTCGCAGAAGCGGCTGTAACACCGGTTCCGCATGAAATCAAAGGCCAGGGCCTGTACGCCTATGTAACCTTGGTGGACGGAGCGGAAGAAACCGAAGAGCTCAAAAAGGAGCTCATTCTGCACGTTCGCAAGGAGATTGGCCCTATTGCCGCTCCCGAAGCTATTCAATTTGCGCCTTCATTACCCAAAACACGTTCGGGTAAAATTATGCGACGTATTTTGCGCAAAATTGCCGAACGAAATACGGACAATCTGGGTGATATCACCACTCTTGCGGATCCAAGTGTGGTCGAAAAACTCATTGAAGACCGCAAAGCTATTGGTTAATGCTTGCAACAAAAAGCCGGGCACATGTCCGGCTTTTTCACATCGATATTTCTAAGAGGAGAGTGCAATGTCCGAACAAAAGGTAATGAACAGGGGATTTGTCGTTTTAGGAGCCATACTCATTCAGCTTGCGCTTGGTGCCATTTATGCGTGGTCCGTGTTTACGCCGATGTTGGAAGATGCCAATTGGACAAAAGCAGAAACACAATATGTGTTTGCAGCGGGTCTGGCGTTTTTTGCCATCGTTATGGTGTTGGCCGGCCGCATGATGCCCAAAGTTGGCCCCAAAAAACTCGCCATTTCCGGTGGTATTGTTTTGGGACTTGGCTATATTTTGGGCGGTCTACTGGGCGGAACCAATACAGTACTCTTGATCCTTTTTATTGGCGTGATCGGCGGTAGCGGTATCGGCTTGGCGTACGTAGTCCCGATTGCCGTAGGAATGCGCTGGTTCCCGGATAAAAAAGGACTGATAACCGGACTGGCCGTAGCAGGATTTGGATTTGGCGCCATGCTGTGGGTAAAATTGGCTGGCGAGTGGGGTGACTTGCTGGCAAATTTTGGGCTTGGCACCACGTTTGCCATTTACGGTGTTGTATTTTTTGTCATGGTGGTGATCGGTGGCATGTGGATGGTTTTCCCACCTGACGGTTGGCAACCCAAAGGCTATGTCCCTCCGGAAGCAAAATCCGGACAAACGACAGCAGCCGCAGATGTGCCGAGCAACAAAATGCTGAAAACCCCGCAGTTTTACATGATATTTCTAACGTTCGTATTTAGTGGCGGCGCTGGACTTATGACCATTGGTCTTATGAAGCTTTTTCCCATTGAATCATTACAAAACGTTTCGAACATGGAAAAAGCGCAAGCAAGCGCAATTGCCGGAACGGCTATGGCTGTGTTTTTCTCATTAGCTAATGGTTTAGGCCGCATTGGTTGGGGCACATTGTCCGACAAATTAGGCCGCAAACGTTCGGTCATTATCATGTGCGCCACGCAAGGCGTGTTTATGATTGCGTTCACGCAAATGGCTGGAATTCCGGGATTGCTTTTCCTCGCTTCAGCGTTGATCGGCTTTAATTTTGGCGGCAATTTTGCCCTCTTTCCCACTCTAACAGCGGATACATTTGGTGCCAAATTTATCGGGCAGAATTATCCCTGGGTCTTTTTGGCTTATGGTGTTGGAGGGATTTTTGGTCCCATTTTGGGCGGTCGGCTTGGCGATCTGGGCAATTTTCCCCTTGCCTTTATAGGATGTGGCGTGCTGCTTTTTATCGCAGCAGGTATTACGGCTGCAATCAAACCGCCGAAAACAGTCTAAATAAAAAAGGCCCGTCCATAATCGACGGGCTTTTTTTAAATTTCCAGAATGCAGAAAGAGTTTTATTACAAATCCAATCTGTTAACCATTACCACAAAAACTCATCCGTATCAAAAAAGAAGGCTACCTCAACCCGCGAGGTTTCGGCCGCATCGGAACCATGGGTGGCGTTTGCCGACAGACTTTTGCCAAATGCTTTTCGGATAGTTCCTTCGGCAGCGTTTTCCGGATTGGTCGCACCCATCAAATCGCGCCACTCTTTAATCGCATTTTCTCCTTCAAGCGCCAGCACAAAAACGGGTCCTGAGGTCATGTACTCGACCAAATCCTCATAAAACGGTTTTCCTTTGTGCACCGCATAAAACTCGCCCGCTTGTTCTGCCGTTAATTTGAGTTTTTTGATTGCAATAATCTCGAGATTGCTCTCTTCGATTCGTGTAATGATGCGCCCGGCGTTATTATCAGCCACCGCATCCGGTTTGATAATCGCAAGTGTACGTTCTTTCATGATCCTCTTCCAAGTTGAATAAAAAGGTTTATGATTTCAATCCGTGAATCGGAAAAACAGTTTCTTTAATTTTTTTGATGGTGCTATCAATAACCGGATCGACCGAGCGCTTTTGCAATTGAGTGACCGGAATTTCGTGGTCCTGAAAACCGCCCATCCAATCCGTCGATTCCAACATAACGCCACCCAAGCCAAAATTTATGGCTTCAGCTTGATCATGGTGCCCAACCAAAACGCTCCACGCCAGCGACCAGGCTCGGACGGTATTTTCAACATGATAGCCGCCGCCGCCGGTCACCAAAATGGGCTTTTGCAGATCGAGCAAATATTCCAGGATTTTGCGAAACACCTCATTGGTGAGCTTGATATGCGCCAGCGGATCGCCAGAGAGCGCATCGGCGCCTAGCTCCAGCACAATCACATCGCCATTGTAGGCGGAAATGAGTGGAACTACAATTTCGTTAAAACAACGCATGTAAGCGCCATTATAAGTATCTAAGGGAAGTGGAATATTTACCGAATATCCCTCTCCCTCATCCGATCCGATTTCCTGAACAAAACCGGTACCCGGAAACAGCGTGCGACCGCTTTCGTGCAAGGAGATGGTAAACACGTCACTCTGATTGTAAAATGCATTCTGCACACCATCACCATGATGCACATCAATATCCAGGTACAGCACTTTTTTGCCGTTTTCTGCCAAGTGTTTGCAGGCAAAGACAACGTCATTGATGTAGCAGAACCCCGCCGCCAGCTCTGGCTGTGCATGGTGCAAGCCACCGGCCGGATTAAAGACGATGTCGGCCTCGCCAGAAAGCAGTTGTTTGGCACCCATTAAAGACGCCCCGGCCGCCATGGCCCCATAGCCGTACATGCCTTTAAACACCGGAGTGTCGGGCCCACCTATGCCCATGTGCAGCGCCTCAATGTCCCAATCGCCGGTTTCGCTGCGTTGCAACGCATCCAGATATTGCGGCGTGTGAAAGCGTTCCAAAGTGCTACGGTCTGCTGCCGCAAAATCCATCTCTTTTTTTCCGGTACCGCTCAGCATTCCCATGGATGCCAGAGTTTTTCGGGTTTTGGATGCCCGATTGGTTTTAAAAGGACAACTGGACGGATAGGCGTAGTTCTCCAGTTTTTCCGAATAGAGAAAAACCGCCTGTCTTTGGTTCAAATCACTCATCGATAATTATTTTTTATCATCCAAATCATACGTAATATCGTAAACTTCGCCATCAAACTCGGTATGCACATGAAAGCCGGAATTGTGAAACACAGCCAGCATGGCTTTGTTTTGCGGCAATACTTTGGCGTGAAAGCTTTTAACGTTGCGTTTGCGCGCTACTTCGCTCAAAAATTTTAGCAGCAGCGTGCCCATTCCCTTTTTCTGCCACTCATCCTGAACCACAAACGCCACTTCGGCCTGTCCTTGTCGAGGCTCAAGAAAGTACTGGCCAATAGCCACCACTTCATCGCCGGTAACGCTGGGCACCACACCAACAATCGCCAAATTGTGTTGATAGTCAATATTGGTCAATTGCTGAACATCTCGATGCGGAAAGGCAACGGTTCGGGACATGTAACGCTTGCGCACCGACTCTTCGCTAAGCGAATAGAGCATTTCCGAAAGCGCCGATTCATCCGTCGGTTTAACCGGTCGGAAAAAGATTTCGGTGCCATCTCTAAGGGTTTCGTAGCGCTCCAAATGTTTGGGGTATTCAATTTGCTCCCAGGACAACTCAATTTGATCTTCATAAATATAGCTGTGCTTTTTAGCCGCTTGCAGCAATTCTTTTCTAAATTTGGGATGCGCGATATTAATCAAATCCAGCGCGCGCTGACGAATGGATTTTCCGTGCAGATAAGCAATGCCGTATTCGGTCACCACATAGTGCACATCCCCGCGCGTGGTCACCACACCGGCGCCCTCGGTGAGATGCGGCACAATTCGCGAAACCGTTCCTCCTTTGGCGGTCGAGGGCATGGCAATAATGGGTTTGCCGCCACGGCTGCGGGCGCAACCGCGGATAAAATCAACCTGGCCACCAATACCGGAGTAAAATTGATAGCCCAACGAATCGGCACACACCTGGCCGGTAAGATCAATTTCTAATCCGACATTGATGCCCACCATCTTTTCATGTTGAGCGATAATATTTACATCATTTACATATTCTGTGGGATGAAATTCAAAGAACGGGTTTTGATCAATATAGTCGTAAAGCCGTTTGCTGCCCATACAAAAACTGGCAACAATTTTACCGCGGTTCAAGGTTTTTTTCGCACAGGTAATAGCCCCGCATTCGATCAAATCGATGATCCAATCGCTAAACATTTCGGTATGTATGCCCAAATCTTTTTTATCTTTGAGAAATTCGGCAAGCGCTTGCGGAATACGACCAATGCCGCACTCGATGGTGCTACCGTCTTCGACCAACAGGGCGAGGTTTTGGCCAATTTTTCTCAACACCTCGTCCATTTCCGGCTCTTCAGTTTCCACGATCGGTTCATCCTGGGGCACCAGAATATCGATATTGTTGACATGGAGAAAACTGTCACCAAACGTGCGCGGCATGTTGCTGTTTACCTGGGCAATCACATAATGCGAGTTGGCAACGGCGGATTTGATAATATCGACTGACACACCAAGGCTACACAAGCCGTTGGCATCCGGAGGCGTCACCGTGATGAGCGCTACATCCAGTGGGATTCTTCCGCTCTCAAACTCGGCAGGAATTTCCGAAAGGAAAATCGGCGTATAATCACCCACTCCTTTAGCCAGCGAGTGGCGTACATTATCGGCGATAAAAAAACTATTCATTTTGAATTTTTCGCTGAGCTTTTCATCGGTATACGGGGCATCGCCAACCGTGAGAAGATGTACAATGTGTGCATCGTAAATGTGGCTAGAATACTCGACCAGCGCGTTCACCAGATGCTGCGGTTGCGCGCAGCCGGTTCCAATAAAAATGCTGTTACCCGGTTTAATGGATTTGATGGCAAACGCCGCATCGGCAATTTTGCTTTTATACTTTTCTTTCCAATCAATGTCTTGTGGCATGGTTCTCTCTTAACTTTATTGTTCAACACTCATTCTTGCATCAACTGCTATGGGGGTTGTCCCATAAGGACCAACAAGATACGGATTAATATCTAATTCCTTAATTTGCGGAAACTCGGTAACCAATTGCGACAGCCGCTGAATTCCCTCGGCCAGCGCACCGATATCCACACCTTCGTCGCCGCGAACCCCTTCCAGCATCTGATACGTTTTTGTACTTTTTAACATTTGTTTGGCTTCCTCAGCGGTAACCGGAGCCAGGTAGAACGAAACATCTTTGAGCACTTCGACCATGGTGCCGCCCATACCAAACATCATCAGCGGTCCAAAGCGGGGGTCACGATTCATGCCAAGAATGACCTCTTTGCCGCCGGTTGCCATCTTTTCGACCAACACGCCAAGAATGTTGGCATCGGGCTGCTTATTAGGAATACGATACATCATGAGATCGTACGCATCTTTGACTTCGCTTATAGATCGAAGGCCCACTTTGACGCCACCGAGATCGGACTTGTGAATGATATCGGGCGACCAAATTTTCATCACCACCGGAAAACCGATTTGTTGCGCAATGGTAGCTGCATGTTCGGCGCTGGTGGCGATTGAGCCTTGCGGCGTGGCAAAGCCGTAAGCTTCCAGCACATCTTTGGCTTCGGTCTCACCCACTTCGCGTCGATTATCGCGCAAATGCTTTTCAATTATTTTTTCAACTTTTCTGCGGTTCACCGGAAACAGCTTGACCACACGTTTGGGTTTTTGACGCCAGCGCACATAATCTACAACCACTTGCAGCGCATCCACCGCATCTTCCGGAGATCGATATTGCGGAATATTACCTTTTTGCAGAATTTCAACACCGGCTTTAACCTTTTCAGCGCCCATAAAACAAGCATAAATAGGTTTGTCCGGTTTTTGTTTGGAAATTTTGACAATGGCTTTGGCGGTTTTTTCTGCTTCAGTCATGGCTTGCGGAGTGAGCAGCACGAGAACGGCATCAACATGGTCATCATCCAAAACCACATCGAGGGCAAATTCGTAGCGATCTGCCAATGCATCACCCAGGACATCAATAGGATTATTTATGTTTGCTGCGGAGGGAAGTTTTTCGCTCAATTTGCTGCGGGTTTCTTCGCTCAAAGTGGCAAAATCGAGGCCGTGGTCTTCAATCGCATCCGCCGTCATAATTCCGGGCCCACCGGCATTGGTAATAACCGCTACACCTGCACCTTGGGGCAATGGTTGATTGGAAAAGGCTTGCGCATAGTTGAACTGTTGCGTAATGGATTTGCAGCGGATGATCCCGGCTTTTTTAAACACGGCTTCGTACGCGGTTTCGCCGCCGGCAAGACTTCCGGTGTGCGACGATGCCGCCTGCGCACCGGCAGAGGTGCCACCGGATTTGATGAGCAGTATGGGTTTGGTTTGAGAAATGCGTTCAGCTTCGCGCGCAAATTGGTTGCCATCATCAATACTTTCGAGATATCCGGCAATCACTTTGGTATTTGAATCGTCCTCCATGGCTTGAATCATATCCAGCTCATTAAGATCAGCTTTATTGCCAATGCTGATGAGCTTGCTGAGGCCAATGCCCTGGTTGTTTGCCATGTCCAAAATTGCGGCCAGCAGAGCGCCGGACTGGGAGATGTAACAGGTTTTTCCCTCAACCGGAAGGTCGCCACCAAAACTGGCGTTTAGCTTATCATAGGTGGAAATGACGCCCAAACAGTTGGGGCCAATAAAACGCACGTTGCCGCGCCGGGCAATTCGACTGACCTCTTTTTCGAGCTTTCGTCCCTCTTCTCCAACTTCTTTAAAACCAGCCGTGATAATGATGACTGATTTTACGCCAACTTGAACACACTGCTCCATAATGGAGGGCACAACTTTGGCAGGAATTATAATGATAACCAGTTCGGGAGTTTTACCTATGGAAGGAATATCCGGGTAGCATTTGAGACCTTCGATCTCATCAGCTTTTTTGTTAACCGGGTAAAGATCGCCCGGGAAACCGGATTTTATCAAATTGGTCAGAATCTCATATCCGACCTTACCTTTCTGTTGAGATGCGCCTACTATGGCAACGGATTTCGGACTAAAAAACTTTTCCAGAGACATGATTTCTTTATACCTTATTTTAAAATTATAAGATTTAACAAGTAAACATTTTACTGAAATTTTTGCTCAATATCAAGCGAAAACCCATTCAGTTTTGTTCACTTTTGATGGTAAAGCTCCCGCAAAAATCATAACCCCGTTTAAGCCTCCATTGCACGTGCAGAATCGGTGTTCGTTCTGCAAAGCAATCAAAACAACAATCTTGAATAAAGACTAATTTCAAGCGAGTAAGGATAAAAGAAACAAGGCTTGAAAACACAAAATGGTGATTGGCAGGAATAATTAAGAAAATGGACGTGAAGGCGAATAATCAATCAAGGCAAAATTCGCCACATTCGCGTCCATTGTTATAATTTAAAGCATCGGAATTTGACTAGCTGTCAATTCTTTTATCTGATCTATAAACCGTAAACCAGGCCCACCGACAACATGGACAGCCGGTCATAGTTTTCCAGCTCGAACCGTTCCCATTCTGCACGAACGCCAAGGGTTCCAAGTTTGACTGTTGCACCAAATCCCCAGGAAAAATTAGAACCGCTTTCTGATTC
Organism: uncultured Cytophagia bacterium; assembly: GCA_964414825.1. Classification (GTDB taxonomy): domain Bacteria; phylum Zhuqueibacterota; class Zhuqueibacteria; order Residuimicrobiales; family Krinioviventaceae; genus CAYPZM01. Next base: position 13,902 of record CAYPZM010000064.1, read on the forward strand.
TTCAATATCAAAAAACTCAATCTGGCGATCCCAAAACAGCACTCCGGCTTTGGCGTAGAGATCAAACAAAACAAGATTTAACATGCCGATGGCATGCAAATCGTATCCGCTCATTTGCGATTCAAATTCGATATCCGAAACTTTGCTTTGAACCGTGCCCATACTCCGATAACCGCCTTCCAAGGCGAATTGCGAGCTCAAACGCGCACCGGCAAAAATTTTATAAGCAAAGCCATTTTCATTCAGCTTGAAATCGTCTCCTTCGATGTCCTTTACTTCGGTTTCGACAAAACTTTGTCCAAGGCTACCGCCAAAATAAACATTTTGATTTGCCTGCACTGCATTGGCAATTAAACAACATCCAACAATTAACGCCGCTATTTTTCTCATTGTAATACTCCTTTTGTGTCAACCAATCGTTATTTGAATATACAATACTTGGTAGAAAATAGCATAGAATTTTCTTTGCCAGTCACTTGTAAATTGTGGCGAATATGCAAGTTGATCTCATGAGCTCAAGTCTCTTCCAATGAAACACTCATAATTTAACAAATAGCTGTTTGCAAAGTTGCGAGTCCGGCATTTTTCCAACGCATGCCTTCTGCAAAAGTCAATTTCTTTGCTATACACTTTCCCTGTTTTCTGCACGGCTTTTTACGGAATAGTGATGTTCCGATTCTGGTTTTCTGTGATAGCAAAATGATATGGAGTAGTTGCATGAATCAAACGTGGACGACGATACGGATCGTAGGTGAATCCGGCGAAGGAATTGTTTCAACTGGTGAAATTATTAGCCGTGTGCTGCAGCATGCGGGGTTTTTTATTTTAACGTATCGAACTTATCCCGCTGAAATTAAAGGCGGACAGTGCCTGTTTCAGGTTCGGTTCGGAACCGAATCTTTGCTCACTGCAGGTGAAGATATTCATATTTTGGTTTGTTTTGACGAAACCAGTTATGCCTCGCACGCTTCGGAACCTGTTAATCTTTTAATCTACAATTCCGATGACACAATTCCCGACACTCCGAGTGAACAAAGCATTGGTTTACCGCTCACCACAATCGCAAGGGACGAGCTCGGAAACATTTTGAGCAAAAACATGGTGGCGCTCGGAGCACTGTCACATGTTCTCGGCATGGAACAAGTTTCGGTGGATCATGTTACAGAACGATGGTTTTCCGGAAAAAATCCAGAGCTCGTAAAAATCAACAAAAAAGCCATTCGTTCCGGACGGGAAGCGGCCTCGAAAGAATTTACAGAAACAAAAAGCTTGCAAGTGGCGCCATCGTCCGAGTCGGTTATATTGTCGGGCAACCAGGCGCTGGTGTTGGGGGCAATTGCCGCGGGCTGCCGCTTTGTAGCCGGCTATCCCATCACTCCGGCTTCGAACATTTTAGAGCACATGGTGCAAGAGCTGCCCAAATTTGGCGGCATTGGCATTCAAACCGAAGACGAAATTTCCGCACTCGGTGCGTGCATTGGCGCTTCGTATGCTGGCAAAAAAGCCATGACCGCCACATCCGGCCCAGGCTTTTCACTCATGCACGAGCTCATAGGCCTGGCCAGCATGATGGAAATCCCCGTTGTCATTGTGGATGCCCAGCGTGCCGGCCCCAGCACGGGTATGCCGACAAAAATGGAGCAAAGCGATCTTATGGCCGCCATTCACGGCTCACACGGCGATTCGCCTCGCGTGGTATTGGCGCCCGGAACCGTGCGCGAATGTTTTGAGCTCACGACGCAAGCCTTTAATATGTCGGAATTACTGCGGCTGCCCGTCATTGTGCTAACGGATCTGGCATTGGCCCAGCGTACCACCAGCTTGCCTATCTCCTTGTTTGAACAGGTAAAAATCAAAGAACGTGAGGTAAAGACGGATTCGGACGAACCGTATCTCCCCTATCACCTTAATGGGGATGAAATTAATGCCATGGCCTTGCCCGGAACAGCCGACTTGATGCACGTGCTCACCGGACTGGAGCACGACGAATCCGGAATGCCGGCGTATACTCCAAAAGTCCATACGGCCATGACCGAAAAGCGCTTTAAAAAGCTGGACAGAGTGTTTGAACTTTATGCCGGGTATGAAGAATTTCGTTCGGATTTCGAAAGCCGCCTTGGCATCATCAGTTGGGGCTCGAATTACGGCCCCATTTTGGAAGCGCTCGAAATCCTTGAAACGCAGGAGCAGCAGGTTCTGCCGTTTTTGCATATTAAAATTTTGAATCCCCTGCCGAAAAAGGCGATTGAGCAATTTGCCGCTTCGGTAGATTCTATTGTGGTGATTGAAAACAATTACACCGGCCAACTTGCCGGCTTGCTCGAATCCGTGGTGGATGTACCGATACAGCGATTTACCGGCGTAACGGGCGTACCGTTCAAAGTGAGCGAGATTGTGGAACACCTTCGAGTGCAGATTGAGAAACAAAAAGAGGACAAAGCGGCATGACCCAGTTAAAAGCCTTGGATTATAAAAGTGAAAACAAGCCGGTGTGGTGCCCACGCTGCGGCGATTATGGCATGCTGTCGGCCTTATATAAAACCTTCGAGATGTTTCAGCAGCCGCCGCATGAGACCGTACTGGTCTCCGGCATTGGCTGCTCTAGCCGAATTCCGGGCTATGTGAATACGTACGGTTTTCATGGCGTGCACGGCCGATTGCTGCCTGTGGCCATGGGCATAAAAATGGCGAATCCGAAACTCAAAGTGATCGGCATTGGCGGTGACGGCGATGGCCTGGCTATTGGGTTGAGCCATTTTATGCACGCGGCGCGCCGAAACCTGGATGTGTTATATATTTTGCTGGACAATAATGTGTACGGTCTCACCAAAGGTCAAAGTTCGCCCACAACGCAGTTGACGCACCGCACCAAATCCAATCCGCACCATATTGATGGACCGCCCATGAATCCGGTACCTATGGCATTAACAGCCGGTGCCAGTTTTGTGGCGCGAATTTTCACAGGTAATATCAAGCATACCATGCAAATTTTGCCACAAGCCTTTCAGCATAAAGGATTTGCGTTTGTGCATGCACTGAGTCCATGCACTGTCTTTCATGATACCTACAAGCTCTATTTTGAGAATGTGAAAGAGCTCCCCCATTCGCCAAACAATAAATATGAAGCGATTGAGATGGGTTCCAGCGAAGCGCCTATTTATTCAGGATTGTTTTACCAGGAAGAAAAAGAATCGTTGATGGATCGGATCGAAACTATACAAGAATCGACGAATAAACGTGATGCTACTATTGCCGCAATTGCAAAACAGTGGAGCCGGTAATCGAAAGATTACTCGGTTTTTTCCTGATCTGACTTGAAAAAGTTTTTATTAATATCAATATAATGTTTCCATTTATCCGGCACTTCTTCCTCCAAAAATATCGCATCCACCGGACAAACATACACACATGCCACACAATCGATACAATTATCCGGATCAATATATAACATCTTGCCTTCCACACTCTCCAAGGTAGCCAATTCGTTGGCCTTGCCTTTTGGATCTATGGGACCGTGAATACATTCTGTTGGACACACCGGTACACATGCACCGTCGCACACGCTCACACACGGTTCTGTTATGATATATGCCATGTAATATCCTCTAAAAATAATTAACCAAAACGCCTATCAACCTTATTTAACAGCAGTTTTATCAGAGTCTTCAAGTTGTGGTTCAAGATCGGGGTTCAAGTTTTTCTTCAAGCGTTCCATCCGCCCCATAGGAACTTTAATAAATTCTTGCCACGCTTGCGGTTTTGTCTTTGTTTCGACCGAAAAGGGCTGCTGTTTTTTGCGTTTGTTTGTTAATGTATAGTGAAAAAATTTAACGCCTGCCACAAACGAACGCCAGCCTTCTTTGGGTGACAAGAGTGCTTGCTTCAATTTATAAAAAAGATACCACGGGCCAAAATGAAATTTGCGAAAGGCGCGTTCGCAAAATTGCTCCATATCATCCGGCGTCAGATCAGGTAAATTCAACACGCAGCGATGCCCTCCATCATCCGTAAGCCACTTGTCAAACTCCTCGTGTGCCAGATAGCCCTCGCGCTTGTAATAGGCATACGCGCCCGTGCCCGGATATGGCATGACCGGATAAAACTGGGCGCTATCCGGCTTGATCTCTTTGGCCAATTTCAGGGTTTTGTTCATGGTCTCACGCGTTTCACCTGGAAATCCAACCATAAAGCAGCCATGCACCAGCAGACCGACCTTGTGCGCATTATCGACAAATTTTTTCTGGATATCCGTATTTTGCCCTTTGCGCATGTTGCGTAAAATCATATTGTCGCCGGACTCAAACCCAACGGCCGTGTTGCGCAGTCCGGCCGCTTTGAGAGCTTTGAGCGTTTCAAAATCCACAGTAGTGCGCAGATTGGCAAAGAATGGCAGCTTGACGCCATGTTCTTTGACAAGCTCGGCAAACCGTCGTGCGTATTTGCGATCCGCACCAAAATTGTCATCCTCAAAGGTGATTTCCTTAACCTCGGGCATATTGTTTTGCACCCACAGCATTTCAGCGACAATATTTTCCGGACTGCGATGCCGATAGCGATGCCCGTGCACCACCTGCGGATAGACGCAATAAAAACAAACGGCATTACAGCCGCGGCCGCCAATGAGCATGACCATGGGCTGGTAGGACAAGTTGAAATAATAATCGTACGGATTTAAAAAGCGCTTGTAGATGGGAGAAATCCACGGCAGCGCATCGACATCCTGAATAAGCGGACGTTCTTGCGTTTTTTGAACAGAATCGCCATCTCGATAGGCAATGCCGGGGATGTCAGCAAGATTCGAAGAGTTATCCAGCGCATCGGCAATGTCTGAAATCGTATAATCATACTCGCCGAGTGCAATCACATCCACGGCCGGTTGACGCTCGAATGTTTCGCGCCACATGGCGGTCACGTGCGTGCCGGTCATGATAATGGTCGATTCCGGCAAAACGGATTTTAGGCGACCAGCAATTTCACAATCCGAGTACCAGCTTGCGGTCACAGATTCAATTATCATCACATCCGGCTTGAATTCCTGGATGTGCGCCATCAAATCGGCTTCCGTTTTGCCGCTTGCCG
>CAYPZM010000065.1:0-10897 GCA_964414825.1 uncultured Cytophagia bacterium
TATACTCGCCCTCGATCTCGTATAAAAAATCGAGCAGCATACGCGCTTCCATGGAAGTGTTGGGATTCACTGCTTGCGGGTGCTGTGGTTCGGGAATGTCACAATTCAAAAGCATCGACATGGTTATACTCAAAGCAATAATTTGAATAGCCGACAGCTTGAGGTCCATAAGCTTTCTCCTCTTAAAATAAATTCCGTTCAAACGCCAATTGCAGTCGGGGCACTGTTTAGATGGATCTCCGGGATTATTTTTCATGCCACAATTGAAAATAAAAAGATGCGTTCAAATAACCGAGCGATAGTTTAGTGAATTACTTCCGCCGTCAAAATCGTTTCGACATCCGGAATCACTTTCCATTCCAATTTTTCGCTCTCTGCATAAAGCACCCGGCCATCGGACAACACGCAAAACAGATTTTCCTTGCTATGCACAAAAAGTTCGGCCATCGTATCAGCAAAGGGTTGCTCCAGTTCGCAATCCATCAAATACCAATCTTGGCCAGCATTATGGGACTGAACAAGGCGGCCATTATAGTCAACGCCTTCGGCAGGACCGAAAACCCAGTGATCGGGCCGATCCGGGTTTATCCACAACTCCCGGCAATAGCATCGATAAAGATTTTCCCAGGTTTCGCCTCTGTTTTGAGTGCGAAACAAACCTCCGCCCGTAACCGCCAAAATCGTTGATGCCTGCGGCGGATAAGCAAACACGGCATGCACATCCGGATGCACCTCTCCCTCTTTCATTTTTGCGGGTTCCGGTTCACCGCTACTTCCCGGAACAAGTTGCCAGGTTTTGCCATTGTCGTCCGAAAAGAGCACTCCGCCCTCTTCGGCCGCGGCGTAAATCCGGTTGTCTTGAAAGGCAAACCCGCGCACACAACCGGCTTGAGGCGAATAGGGCAAAAACCAACCGAATTCATCACGCAGGTTTTCGACATTTTTGCCTTTACGCCACGTGTCACCAAAATCAGATGAGACAAAAATGTTTGCCGGTTCGGTACCGACGATAACAAACTCCGGATCATTCGGATGCTGCGCAATGGCGCGAATTTTCAAAATCTCCAAACCCGTGTTTGATTCGGACCAGCTCTCTCCATCCACTGATTCAAAAAGACCATTAGTCGAAGCAGCCAATATAACCCGACCGCGAGTTGCTATGCCGGTTATGGGAAAGCCATCGAGAAAGCGGTTGGTTTCTTGCCACTGATTCTCTTCCATCCGTCCGGTTACGAGCCCGCGTTTGCTGCCGAACAGAATCGCATTTTTTTCAAACATAAAATTAGGCGCGATCCTTTACGTCTTGCACGCCTTTTTGTCCGGCGCAATTGGCGCAGCAGAAAAATTTTCCATTGGCTTCAAGACCATGCCCGACAATTTTTACGCCGCAATTTTCACAATTCGGCGCCAGTTTGTGGATGGCGCATTCAAAGCTGTCAAACGTAAACGTATCGTTACCAAATTTTACTTGAAACGCTTTATCATATTGATTGCCACAAACGTCACAGGTTGGCATAATTCCTCCTTTTTATTTGACGTTGCTTGTTTTCTGATTCTAAAACACAAAAAATGTCGTCCGGTAGTAGGCAAATGACAAGGCTACCAGAATAATAAAAACATAGACAATTGTTATAATTCGTTTAAATTTTGCGGCTCGCATGTTTTATCCCAAAATTAGAGTGAAAATTCTTCCAAACGAAGCTGCGATGTTTTTACCTGTTTTTCCTTTAAAATCCTCAACATCTCCTGGCGCATTTTGGCTGGACAACAAATATAAAATGCCTTGTTCTGAAAGTCGTCAACATATTTTTCCAACAGGTTAGCGTCCACATGCCCGGATTCACCGTTCCATTCCTGGGACGGTTGGCTCAAAATGTGGATGACCTTGAGTTTTGGAAACTCTCCACTTTCCATCTCCTTCAATTCGTCCTTGAAAACAATATTTTTTTCATAGCGGTTGGCATAAAAAAGCGTAACCGGGAAATTCGCACCGGTGTCTCGCATGTGCCTCAGCATGCTCATCAAAGGTGTAATGCCAATACCGCCGGCAATAAATACAAAATTCTTATCATTTGGATGAAAGGTATAGGAAAACCGTCCAAAGGGCGCTTCGACGCTGGCTGTATCGCCTGCTTTGGTATATTTTATTGTGGATGTAAAATCACCGGACTCTTTAATGGTAGAAGTCAACACATCGGGATTTGTGGGTGACGATGAAATGGTAAAATGGTGTTCCTCCCGCGGCAACCCTTCGGATCGCAACAGGGTAATGAAATGAAATTGTCCTGGCCGGTAATTGAATCGTTTTTTTCCTTTAGGCGGTTCGAGAGCCAATGTGTAGACACCATTGGCCTCTTCATGCACGCCGTCTACTATGTAGGCGTGCTTTTTTCGCCTGGCCGGCATATAGAGCTTGTGATACGTGTACGAGCCCAGAGCAATGACAAAAAAACCACCCCACAACGCTTGCATGGAGGTTTGGCCGAGATCTCCATTTCCGGCCGCGCTTAAACTATGGACGTAAATTCCGAGGAGCAGTACGCCACCGATGACATTATGAATGGGTCGCCAGTGCTCAAATTTTAGTTTGATTTGTTTGCGAAATCCGCTGACCAGAATTTGCGCGAGCAATAACAGCAATCCCAGCTTGCCTAGCAAAATATACCAGGGCAAATCAAACGAAAAAAGCAATTTGAAATTTCCCGACCCGATCGCTAAAAGGACCGGATGGGATAGAATTAAAATCCCTGCCAATATAGCCATGCCCTTGTGGAACGAAAAAATCATATCCAGACCGTAATACCGTTCGACCCATTTTTGTCGAGACGAGAGAAAAAATTGCAAACTCAGGATAACCAAGCCCATTAATGCAAAAGCCTTGCCCAACTCGTAACTCATGGTATGGTCGGTATAGGGAGCTGTCAACAAAAGGGTATAAAGTGGACTGGTAACGAGCACCAGATAAACCGACAACAGAAGAATAGCCATAGCAAAATCCCTTGGTAAGATGCCAAATTAAGGAAGGGCAAACATTTGCCCTTCCATACCAGGTTCAAACAAAATCAGTCATCATTGGAAAACAGATAATCGCCATTGCCAGCTTTGGCATGGCAAGCAATACATCCAGCGTTCATACCTTTGGCCACACGACCGGCCATTTTCATACCTTGTGCATTTTGGTCGAGGCTGCCGTCTTTCATGTATTTGGCGTAAAACCAGTTGTTGTTTTCTGCATCGTACCCTTCATCCATCTGCACCATAATGGTCACTGCGGCCATATACTCATCCGGGGATTGAGACACGCTCTCAACGGTCGCCCCTTCACCGCCATAATTGTCTTTCACTATGACATGATAGGGCTCGTCATCCACATTGACGACGTTGTAGTACATGCGCAGCACTTTGCCATGCGGCGATTGGCCCGGATAAAAATCCGATTGCATGGGCCATTCTTCGTACCCATCCATAGCTTTCCACATGGCCATAGCAAAGTCGACGTCTTTTTCACCGCCAAAAGGTTTGTCCTGTGCAAACAACAACATAGCAGAGGCAATAACAACGAGGGCGATAAAAATTCCGACAGAGATCGCTGATTTCTTCATATTTTGTTCCTCCTTTTTAAGGATGCATTCGCAGGATAATGCCTGCACGATTTAAGTGTGGCTGTTTTTTATGTTGAGGAAAACTCTCCTATATCGTCGTTTTGACAAGTTTCCGTTTTATCAATTGAGTATGCCGTGCTGGTCCCCGATTTTATAAAAAAACAATATTGGCTTGTTTTTAAATCCATTTCTGAAAAATTCTTGCTGATGAGTTTTGTTGCCCAACATTATCAAGCTCGTATGGATAGTGAAATACCGTATAATCATTTCTGATCAAGCCGGGCTTGAAGGCCGGCTCGCATTGGCTTCCAGGGATTCCATCCATAGTAGAACTAGGTAGCTTTGAGACGTTGTGAATAGATACCAATCAGGATGATCGCTTTTTCCTCTTGAATATGCTGATAATATCCTCACGAACCAGATAAAAACAGGGCACCAGCGCCAAGGTTAAAGGCGTGGCAAACAAGAGTCCGTATCCGAGCGCAAGTGCCAGGGGAGCCACAAAGGGATCCGAGCCACCCAGCCCGTAAGCCAGGGGAATCAATCCCGCTGCCGTGGTTAGCGTAGTGACTGTGACTGCTCGCAATCGATCCGTGGCCCCACGCGCCACGAGGTGTCTAAGCTTATCTTTGCTCTGCCGACGCAAGTTGTTGATGTGATCCACCATCACCAGCGAGTCGTTCACGGTGACGCCGGACAGGCCGACCAATCCCATCATCGCCAAAAAGCCAAGCGTTTTGCCGTGAATAGCAAACGTGATGATAACTGCCACAATCCCAAACGGAATGGCGACAATGACCACCAGTGGTTGCGTAACCGATTGAAACAGCAAAATGAGTAACGAATAAATGGCCACCACCGCAATAGCAAACGCAATGTACAAACTTTGAAACGATTCTTCGGTCTCTTGCGCCTCACCACCTATCGAGAAGCGCATACCCGGCCAATCCTCATTCAAATCAAACTGTTTCACAATGCTGTTGGTAATTTGTACCGGAGTCAGGCTGTCGCTGGTGGTTTCGGCGGTGATACGCGTGGTGCGTTCGCCATCATAATGGAAATAATTGGCCGGACCCGGCTCGGTTACAAAATCGGCCATTTCGCCCAATGGAATGAGCTGACCGCGGGCATTTGGAATGCGCAATTGTCCGAGGTAATCGCTGTTGCGGCGCCCCGATTCGTCCAATAAAACGCGAAATTTGACATCTTCATCGCCATATCGAACCGTGGTGGCAATTTGGCCGTCGTACGCGATGCGCAGGGTTTGGGCGAGATCGGTAACCGACAGCCCAAGCCGCGACAGCTTTTCATAATCCGGCACGATGCGCACTTGTTCGCGGCCGAGATAATCGTTGCGGTCGATATTGCTGACAATGTCATATTGCTCGAGCAGAGTCACAACGGAATCGGCCAAGCTTCGGCGCAGCTCGTCATTGCTGCCAACCACCCGGATGGTAATCGGCGCACCCACGGGCGGGCCGCCTCGTTCAATTTCATAGACAATTTCACGAAAGCCGCTCAACGTGTCGGTTTTGGCTTTGAGCTGATCGACAATGTCCGGAGCCGTTCGCGCGCGCTGTGCATAAGGCACCAAATTTACTTGCACAATGGCCCAATTTTCACTTTCTCCAGGATAACGTTCGCCGTGGCTGCCAATGCGCGTGGAAAATGATTGCAGCTCCGAGTCCGGCAGGTCCTGAACCAGCCGTTCAATTTCCTTTACTTTATCGGACATTTTCTCAATCGACGCGCCAACGGGCAGCTCCACATAAGTGATAAACGTGTCGGCCGCGCTGCCAGGAAACAGGAGCAGATTCATGTAATTGATCACATAATAAATCGATCCGCCAAACAACAGGAAGGACAATAAAATAAAGACATAACGCCATTTGAGAACGGCACGAATATATGCGTTAAAGATTCGCTCCACATTTTGGAACCAGGAGCGCGTGCGTTTCTCCTTGGGATTGATGCGATGCAAACCACCTTTGATGTGCGCGGGCAACGCAATAACCAATTCCAGTAATGAAACAAACAAGGCTAAACTGATCACCAGTGGAATAATGCCGACAAATTCGCCGACCACGCCGGTCATAAACATCATGGGTGCAAAGGCCAAAAAGGTGGTAAGAATTGTGGTCAATACCGGTTTGAACACCGCGGCCGCGCCCTCGGATGCGGCTTGCAATGGCGATGCGCCGTTCTCACGCTGTCGGACAATGTTTTCTGAAATAATGATGCCGTCATCAACTATGATGCCGATGACGATGAGCAGCGCAGTGAGCGAAATAATTTCCAGATAAATGCCCTGCAACGGCATCAAAAAGACGACGCCCAAGAGCACCACAGGAATACTGGTGGCGACCCAAACGCTGTGCGCAGATTTAAAAACAGTGCCAAAATCAGCATGACCAGCACCAGCCCTATGGCGCCGTTGTTAAGTACCACGTTAAAGCGGTTGCTGACATAGCGGGAGGAATCGTCGGTGAACAGAATTTTAACGCCTTCCGGAAAGATTTTTTCCTGCTCTGCCGCCATAGCTTTGACGCGGTCCACCGTTCGAATAACATCCGCCTCTTCATTCTTGAGGACCTGAAACATGATAGCGGGTTGGCCGTTGATGCGGGTGATAATGCGAGGCTCCTCAAACGTGTCGTTCACCTGCGCCACATCGGATACGCGCACTTGGGGGCTGGTAAACGAAGAGCGCACCACTACATCGCCTACTTCTTGCGGATCGTCAAATTGAGTTAGGGTGACCAGATTTTTCTCGTTGCTGTACGATTCAAAACTGCCGGCTGTAGCGCGAATACTGCGATTGCGAATGGCATTGGCCACCAGAACAGGAGCGATTTCATACTGCTCGATGGCGTTCGGATCCACTTCAATATGCACCTCCGTTCCAGATACCAAAACTCGGTAATTCGCGACACGCCGCGAACATCTTTTAATTCTTTATTAAACAACCGGGCCGTTTCACGCAACTGCCGATACGGAATATCACCAGCCACCCCCACCTGGACGATCGGCACCTCTTCGTTGCTCAACTCGGTTATTTGCGGGGCTTCCCGTACCTCAGGCGGCAAGTCAGTAGCGCGGTTAACGCCCTCGCGAATATCGTCTTTGATGTCATCTTTATTATCCGCGTCCACATCAATAGTGACTGTGATGATGGAAATGTTTTCCATCGAATATGAGGTAATCTCTTCAATGCCGGAGATACCCTCAATCTCGTCCTCGATTTTGTTGGTCACGTTAAGCTCAACGTCTTTTGGGGATGCCCCGGGATAACGGGTGGTAATGATCACCTCGCCAAAATCAATGTTGGGAAACACATCGCGTTTGATTTGCAGCAGCGTTCCGGTTCCCAACAAAATAACCAGGATGGTGAACAGGTACGCTAAAAGATGCCGCTGGGCAAAAAATTCAAAAAGTTTGGTCATGTCGTCTTTTATTCATTTATGAGTTGATCGGTGATTTCTCGGTACTGCAACACCAGCCTATGGTAATTGGCGGCATTTTCCGCCAGGGTGAGACGGGCGTTTTGAATGTTATCCCGACTTTGCAAAACAAAACGCAACTGTCCGCGGCCCTGGTTGTACATGCGCTGTTCTTCCTCGAGCAATTTTTCCGCGGATTGGATTTGCTCTCGATTCAACATAAGAATATCTTCAAGGTCCTCAAGTCGCACCTGCAGGTCGGCCAGACGCGCTTTGAGATTGAGAAAGAGATTGGTTTGCTGCAACTGAAGCTGCCGAAGCTGCATCTCGGTTTTTTCTGCGTTGAGGGCCGACGCCTTGGTGCCAAGAGGATATAAAAAGTGCAACGACAACCGGATGTCGGGCTGGGTCATATCGAGCGCATTATCAAAATAGCTGTTTCCGCCAACGAACCCTGCGTTGACTCGAAAATCGAGTTGCGGATCTTCCCGCTCCTGAAAACTCTTGCTCAAACGCTGCAAACGCGAGCTCTGTTGCTGCAGCTCACGCAACACACGTGAATGTTCTTTTACATTTGCAAAAACCGTTTCCGGCTCAGGGACATCAACCGTATCATACAACGCAAATTCTGGCTGCATATCGCGAATCTGGGGCTGCTCGGTTAATTGCGCCAGCCGGGCACGCGCAGCCCGGTATTGCGATTGCACCAGCATTACATTTTGCTTTACAATCCGCACGGCGTCCTGGGCGCGTAACACATCTACACTGTCTACCAGATAATTGGCGCGTTTGTCGCGCACAAGTTGCAGCTCATCCAGGGCCAATTGCAAACGTTCTTGCACGAGATCACGCTGCTCGGCCAGCAACACCCAATCGATGAACGCTTGTCCTATGCGGAGATAAAATTCCTCTTTATTTTCCAAGCTGCGCAACTGCGTGGCCTGGATGGAATATTGGCTCAGCTCATAGTCGAGCCGATCCAGTGAGCCCCCATAATTTTGCCATAACGGTTGCGAGTAGGTGAGGCGTAGGCTATTTTTATACAAGCGGTCAAGTCCCAGATCAAATGTTGACCCCCACCCGGTCCGGGAAACTGAAGGCTTGGGAACTCTTGATGGGTAAGATCGGAAGACCATTGTAAAGATAATCTTCCGCCGGTGTTCCAAAATGCCCGATTTGCCGAGCCGGTAAAGGTTACTTGTTGAACTTCACTTGCGGCAAAAGTGGTAGACGTGACCGGCTGCGAATAATAATAGGTTTGATCCGCACGGACACGCCAATTGCGCGCAGTTTGTGTCACATCCTGATTGTATTGTTCGAGCTGTGGACTGAGATCCTCGCTTTTGAGGAGCGGATGGTCCTGAAGCATACTATAGAGTTTGTCTAACGTCAGCGATTGCGAGATGGCTGGTGCCGTTTTCAAGAGTATCAGGAAAACGAGCAAATTTGTGCGCGATATCCTGGTCATTGCAGCGACTCCCTGTTGCATAACATCAAGCGACTCCCAAGTGTGATGACAGGATTATAATTTCATTCCTCAAAATACAATGTTTTCGGCACATTCTTGTGCTTTCGACATTGAATGACCATTTCTGCTTCTTTACAAAAGCAACAGATCAGCCTCTCTAAAATATTCGAGCACAAGGACTCGTAAGACATTTAAATTGCATAGCTGAGATAGTCTCGAATAGGTTAACGGGTCTGCATCCCCTATATTCAACGAGTAGCACTGCTCATTCGAACTTACGGCATACCACACCATTTAGTATAATAGATGGGGTAAATGGGTATCCACATGTTACTAATGGATATTTGTGGAAAGCAAATTGAGGATGGGTGGGTGAGACGCTTCTGGCCCAATGCTTGGTTACAATGGTATCATCGTTGCAGGACTGGTATTCGTTGTTGTTCCTCAAGCTGAATCTCAAATGTCGAATGACCCCGGCAAATCTGCGATATAGCTTTTTAATTCGGCCTTGAGATCGTCAAGAATCTTGCCGAATTCCGAATTGTCCGCCAGATTGTTTAGTTCATCGGGATCCTCTTGGATATTGTAGAGTTGATCCGCATCAAAATAGCCTGGCTTTTTGCCATAGGTCTCGTTTTCAGCCTGGCCGCCACCGGGAATGGTCATCAAATGACTGTAAGGCGCTTGGGGATCGTAATTGACAATGAGCATGTTTCGAAACCGCCGACCATCATTATACTCTTTGAGCACCACTTGCCGCTCTTCCAGGGTACGATTTTTTGCATAGTCGGGATAGCGCACGGCATAGTATTTATAATCGCCTTTGATGACAGCGCGGGCATAGCCCAACTCAAAATAAAGCGACTCTCGTGATATCGTTTGTTTGCTCTCGAGAACGGTTTTGAAACTGTTGCCGTCAAAGTCGGCATTACTGTTGCCGGCGCCTGCGTATTCCAAAATAGTGGGAGCGAAATCAACATTCAGAATTTTCGTATGGCAATCGCTGCCGCACGCAAAGCCGTCTTTCTTCCAGATGATACCGGGATTTAGAACGCCGCCCTGGTACAAGGTACCCTTGGCTTTTTGGCCATGATCGTTAAAAAAGAAAATAATGGTATTGTCGATCAGCTTGTGTTCTTCCAGTTTGCCGATCAACGCTCCCAACGCATCGTCGAGCCAGAGGATATTCTCCCGATTGGTGCCTTCCAATCCCGCTTCTTTGATACGCGGCGCTAACGTTTTCCGATTTTTCGAAATCTCGGGCGGTTTGTCCATAATGCCTTTAGCTGTTATGCGCGGATCCGCCTGCCAGGAACGCTCCGGCTCTTGCGGTTGATGCGGAATGGTGGTGGCAAAGTATAAAAAGAAGGGCTGGTCCTTGGCCTGGTCAATGAAATCAAGGCCAGCCTGGGTAATCCAGTCCATGTTTTGCACGGCCAATTTTTCCAAGCCAATAAAATTAGGATTGTTATGATACAGGCCGCCGGCATAATCGAATCCGCAATTCAGCACAGCCTGTTCTACCTTTTTATAATTTTCCAGGACTTTTTCCTGAATATCCGGCGCTTCGGGGTCGGCCGTATAGTCCGGAAAGTGGTGCAGGCCCTTGGCTTCGATCACGTGATTCTTGCCCACCATGCCGGTTTGATATCCGAACTCTTTGAGATAATGCGGTAATATCTTGTTGTCCTGAGTAATAAAGGAATTCCATTGAATAACAGTTTGCCCCTCTTCCTGTTCAGTACGTCGCACAAAGTTCTCGTTTCGCGCGCGACTCGCGTAATTCCCCGTGAGACAATTAAAGCGGCTGGGCGTGCAGACAGGAGACACCACATATTGGTTGTGCAAAATAACGCCTTCGCGGGCGAGCCAATCGAGGTTCGGGGTTAAATTTTTTCCCTTGCCTTCCGGCAGGCAATTGAACATGTCCCTGTACATGTCGTCAGCAATGAAGAAAATGAAGTTGGGTTTTTGCGGCTTGAGGTTGCAGCTCGAAAACACGGTCGTGGCAGCCGCCGCCATTCCAGCCGTTTGTAAAAAGTGTCGGCGATTCATGGTATCTCCTCAACGTGGTTTCATACTTGGGGCCAGTGCTTTATTTGATGAAAACACACGTTTTTAAAGTAAAGATGACGCCTGGTCGTTTTAAACTGCCCCTACACGTGTATAAGCGCAGCTAAACTGGCTGAACGATTTACGAGGGAAAAGATCAGAGTCAGACATAAAGGAATTTCGTTTATGATGATAAAAAAAGGGGAAGACCAATTGCCTTCCCCTTTAGGGTTTATTCCGAATGATTCAAATTGGCAACAAAAGCAAAACTTATTTCAGCAGCATCATCTTGCGGGTCAATTGTGTGTCCTCGGCATCCAAAGTGTAAAAGTAGA
>CAYPZM010000065.1:10907-18791 GCA_964414825.1 uncultured Cytophagia bacterium
TCGTATAACGCAAAAAGTAGACACCGCTGGGCATGGAAGAGGCATCCCATGTAAATTCATGTGCGCCAGCTTCGCGTGTTTCATTGACCAGGGCTGCAACTTGCTGTCCCAACTGATTGTAGACATTCAACGTCACGTGGGATTTTTTCGACAAGCTAAACTCGATGGTAGTTGCGGGATTGAAAGGATTCGGATAGTTTTGCTGCAACTCGAAGACCAGCGGCACTTCCACTCGATCCTTAACACCTGTCGTAGCATTCTCGTAAGCAGATTGAATAGCAGCTAGCGAAGCGTCACGATCGAAAGGTTCATCGTTCCAATGTAAAGCACCGATACGCAAACCATCCGAAGTTGATACGAGATTAGCGGTGTAAGAAAAATCTTCAATTAAATCGGAAAATTTTTCAATGCCCTGGCCATCTTCGGTTTCATTTCCGGGAATTGTATTGGGATCGTAATCTCCAAACCAGTACTCTGAAAAATCACCAGGATTTTCAGCGTCAGGAACACCCCATTGCGAGCGGTTCCATTTTGCAAACACATCGGCACCGGCTTCACTCAACGGGTTTGTGCCTAAACCCAAGTCCGCGGCCATCATCTCATAAATGCTATTGTTTTCGTCGACAATGTTTGCATAGTCACTAACCAGAGTTTGAGAACGTTCGTTCATCCAGATGCCCGGAACGTTTACAACGCGCCATGGACCTTCACCCAATCCACCCCAGGTCAAATAAGAGAGGGGATAATTTGCAACATCATTATAGCCGCCGTTGTAATAGTTGTTGAGTTCGGCGCTATATACAACGACATTGTCGGCCGCGTAGTAGATGATGTCACTCAGTTCATCCACTTCTTCGGTCAAGGTCGAGTCTTCATTCAAAAATTTGGGCTGAATAAGAATGGAATTCTTAATCGTATCGACACCCGCAATGCCATGCAACAAACCATCCGGATCTTGCCCGCCGGTTGCCACATTTTCGCGATCTTCACCAACCATGTTACAATTGACAAACAAATTATTGGTAAAATAAACCTCTTTCCAATACTGATTTAGGCAAAAGTATTTGTGGTTGTTAATGATTGTGTTGTGGTTGATCACCGCATATTCGATCAAACATTCTTGCGGCAGGATAGTCAAACCGCCACCCGTAACGGTATTATTCTCAAAGATGAATTCATCAACCGGCACCTTGCACTGCAGAACGCGGCTGGCCCACCACTGATTGCCGTTGAACAAGTCGCGGAAATAGCAATTGCGAATCGTAGCCCGAGCGCCGGATTGCACGTTGTTCATGTTGAACCAGATGCCATTGACAAATTCGAAAAAACTATCTTCGACCAGCAAGTGGTGGTCGTTACCAGTAATGTTAAATTCTTGCCAATTCAACTGACCACTCGTCGACATGGCTTGCCAATGAACATTTTGAATCGTCAGACTGGAATTAATCTGATTAGCTCCAGGCTCCACATCCTCTACGGGCATACGGATGATCACTGGTTTGGTGCCACCTTCTTCTCCTCGGATGGTTAACGTGCCATTCGGATTGTTTATATTGATCGCAGAGTTCTGAATATAAAAGGCATTGGCATCTAACAGGTAAATCGTATCCGGATCGTTTCGTTCTCCAGTAGCCGTAGTATCGCCATTAATTGTTGCTTCCAAGACACCGGCATTTTCCAAACCGCCGGGAACTTCGATAATGGTCTGCCCCAAGGCGAATCCGGAAAAAACGATGCACAATAAAATAATGTATAAAATGTTTCTCATGGTTTTCTCCTTTACTAGCACATGGCTAAATTCATTTGTTATTCATTCTCTTTTGCCCAATAGCTGGATGTTAATGTCAAACTTGATAAACACAACCCTCCTTTTAATTAATGGTCATTATCCAAGACTTGTGGTTTTTGCTGTTGACCTCACCTCCTTTGCAACTTTTTAACGGCACCTTGAGAATCAAAATGCCTGAACGAGACGTTCTCGTTCAGGCAACAGTTGATTTCTAATAGGTAAATGAAAGTCCAAATTGTGCTCGCGTACCATAATGCTGACTGCTTGTCGGCAGTGCCGGATTTCCGCCCTGCTCGCCAATAAAATAGTCATCAATATGGTTGCCAATATTTGTCATGTTAGCAAAAAGTGATAAATTTCTCGTAATCCTTTGCCGAAGCATAAGATCGACCAAGGAAAAGCTGGCATAATAGCGATCAAAAATGGATAATTTTGTATCCAATGATTGCAAGGTTTCGGTCTGGTATCGATACGATAATCGCGAACTAAAACCCTTGTAATCCCAGCCGAGAATAACATTGAGGATGGAATTCGGCTGATCTTCCATCTTTCCTTTTCGTGTTTTGTATTCGTGACCGCTAATCGGTCTTGGAATGAATCCGGAAGAATCATATCCCACGGTCACCGTCTCAAAATAGGGATAGTGCGTTTCGGAATCAATCAAAGTATAGTTGACATCCAAAACCAGACCTTTTAACAATCCAGGCAAATACCAGAAATGCGTTTGCCAGGACAACTCGATGCCTCTAAAATACGCCCGCTCCGGATTGTTCACCGGAATGGCTATCACCTTGCCGTTCTGTTCCATAACGTAACGCTCGTTATAATATTCG
The DNA here is from genome assembly GCA_964414825.1 of uncultured Cytophagia bacterium. Lineage (GTDB taxonomy): Bacteria > Zhuqueibacterota > Zhuqueibacteria > Residuimicrobiales > Krinioviventaceae > CAYPZM01. Next base: position 13,530 of record CAYPZM010000065.1, read on the forward strand.
GGACCTAAAATACGATTATCCAAATCATCCGGCCCACCCAAAATCAGACCTTTTCGTTTGGGCAAATAATCACGCATGTAGAAAATCAAATCATCCACTTCTTTATAATAACCGTAGAGAGAAAACAGTCCGACTTTATTGCTAAAAATGGAAAACCCGAGATCATAGTTCCAGGCCTCAGAAGGATTGAGCCACGGATTGTTGGAGCGAATGTCGTTGGATGTGGTGCTATAAACAACCAGCGGAGAAATCTGACGGAAATCCGGACGCGAAGTACTCTTAAAGGCCGCGCCTTGAACAAATGCGTTTTTGGTGATTTGATATTTAAAATTGATCGAGGGGAACCATTTGGTATTCGATCGTGTGGTGCTGACCGAATCCGGATTGGGTTCTATACCCGTTACGCTACTATTGGTGCTCACATGAAAGGCTCGATATTTGGTGTTTTGTTTTTCCACACGAACGCCGGGAAGCAACATCAGATTATCACCGATATTGAATTTGGTCATAACATAGCCGGCGGTCAAGTCTTCGTTTGCTGTATAATCGCGTTGTATACTATTCAAGCCTCGGGTATAATAGCCGTTCTCGCCCTCAGCCGCATTGTATTGATGTTGAATATCCGTTAGCAGATCAATATCCGCGCTCCAACCCAATTCGTAACGACCATCCAAGAACTCGCCAGGATCGTAATCTTTATCGACAAAATTGCTGGCGTTGAGACCACGTTGAGCGCTTATGTCCGTTTTAATCCAGGGGAAGTTATTAATGAGCCATTGTCGTCGGGCGACCGAGCCGCCCCATTGCAGGTCATAATAGCGGTCAAAGCCATCGCTGTTTCGTTCCAATTGGTGATACTTACCGCCAATGGTAAACGTACCGGACAAGTTTTTACTTAAACGAAACGGCACATCATAATCAAGCTTAATATCATAGCTTTCGTCAATTAAATCCTGATCGATTTTGTTAAGATTTTGCAAATAACTGTTTTCAATAAACGTCTCATAGTCTTGTAAAATAACCGCAGGATCTCGATAAATCAACCAACTCTGACTCAAGCCAGGGTCACCCACCTCCACAAAATTAAACTCTTCGCCTCTTCGTTCCGCATCAGCATACGTGGAAGACAGATTCAAATGCAATTCCGTGCCCCAAAACTTGAACAGGTTTTGCAGAGTATGAGTACGCGTGTCGGTTAACCAATCGGTATCACCGACATTTAGATTAAAGCGCTCCGGATTGCCGCCCGGTACAAAGGTGTAGTCGTTCGCTCGGCTGATGACGCGATCATCTTTACGGGTAAGCAAGTTGGAAAATTTAATATCCCACCAATCGGACTTGTAATCCAATACCAGCGTTGCCCCAAAACGGCCGCGCGAGGTATTTTGGTCGGTAAGGGTTGTGGATTGTGTTCTCACATTCCACGTTTTACCATACAGTGCTTCGAGGCTATCCGGTTGTTTAACATAGATAGGACCGCTGTAGCCACCGCCGAATCGGTGCGAAGGCAGTTCTTTATTTTCTGCCGAAAGCTGCAATTTAGCGCCAAAGCTATTGTTGAAAAAGCGGTTGCTGACATTGGTGAGGACTTTGTAATTATTCCAGTCATTATTGAGATTCACATAGCCACCTTCGCCACGGACATTAAATTTCCAGCCCGGATCGGCCTCCGGCAGCCGCATGTTAATGGTACCACCGATGGCATCCGCATCCATATCGGGTCGCAATGTCTTTGACACTTCAACACCGCCAAGCATCTCGCCTTGAATGGAGCTCAGATCCACACTGCGGTCAAAATCATTGGTCGATGACACTTTGACGCCCTCGACGGTAACATTGTTGTATTTGGGCGATAATCCGCGAACCACAATTTTATTAGCCTCTCCGGAACTTCGTTGCAACGAAATTCCCGGCAAACGCCCAAGGGCTTCGGCTGCATTGGCGTCCGGAAGTTCTTGCATCTTTTCGGCAGATACCACATTTTTAATCTCCAGCGAGGTAAGCTGCCGGTTGATGGCTGCCAGTTGTCCACTGGCTTGTGCCGTTATCGTTACCTCCTCACCTTCGATGGCCTCACCATATGATAATTCAAAATTTACCTCAGCGGTACGTTTCGTTTGAACACGGACTTGTATTTCCTGTTCTTGATAGCCAATAAACGAGGCTCGCAGTGTATACTCACCAGGTTCCACACTCGGAATCCGGTAGTTACCTTTGAGATCAGTCGCGGCCCCCATGCTCGTTCCCACAATGGTGACGTTAGCGCCAGGAAGTCCTTCTCCGGTTGAGGCATCTGTAATTTTTCCTGTAATAGTGCCGGCAGGCGCAGCCAAACTTACTGCTATCATCGCAAGAGTGAGTAGCATGATGCATGTAATTGTATTAATTAATTTCATGATGACTCTCCTTATCTAAAGATCTATATCATTTACGAAATAGACTCGACCTCTTCACTATCCGTTACTATTTTGTCATCCTCCTTTTGGTTTTGTTTTATATTCAAATCCAGAACGGACTCTCGGGATACAAATCGAACCGGAACTATGGTATTTGTTGGCTGCTTGATATCGCCCGTTATGGTATTCAACAACATGCGAACACCAATGGATCCCAACTCTTCTTTGTAGACACGAATTGTGGTGAGAGGCGGAGTAGCAATGGCGGCAGACCAAATGTCGTCAAAACCCACTATACTTACATCGTTGGGGACACGCAACTTTAGATCATGAATTGCACGATATCCATGCAAAGCATTGATATCATTAGTGCAAAAAATAGCGGTTGGCTTTTCCTTTTCCAGTAAACTTCGGACTTGACGATATCCCTCTTCGATGCCAAACGAAGAAATTAAAGTTTCATCCACTGGAATACCATTGCGCGAAAGCGTTTTGGTATAGCCTTCAAGCCTTTGTTTAAAACTGAGTCTGGACAAATCTCCGGACACAAAGCCAATTCTGCGATGACCGGTGTCGATTAAATGCTGTGTTGCCAACCGCGCACCATGCTCATTATCGATAAAAACTTGGGAAAATTCGGATCTATCCTTTTTGGGATCTACCTGAACAATGTGCAATTCGTGCTTTAAGAGCTGATCAACAAAGTGGTCGTTGAACACACCAATAAGAATGAGCCCATCCACATGACTTTCCCGGATCATGCGTGGCAACTCGCCATTGGTGTTATCGGGAAGAATATTTAAAACAAGGTTGTAATTATTGATCGCAAGTTCAGCCTCAATGCCTTCTAAAATTCTCGAAAAAAACGGATTATTGGACAATGGCAATTTTTCCCGGGTAAAAATAATGCCAATGTTTCCTTTAATTTTGCTCTTTAAAGATTTACCAAAGACATTAGGCGTAAACTGATGTTCCTTGGCAAGTTGTAAAACTTTGCGTCGTGTTTTTGGACTAACATCGGGACGATCATTAAGGGCTTTAGAAACAGTGGATTTGGAGACATTTGCGAGTTTAGCAATTTCATCAATTGTGACCATTACTCTCCTCTTTTTGACGAAACCGGTTTCGATGTAAAATATTGTAATTATTTTATCATAAAATGTCAAGACATATCTCAAATCAATCGGTTCAAAAAGGAGTCAAGATTACTTTGGTTTTAATAATTCTTTTCGGATAGCGTTTCGGCATAAAAGCAAGCAGATGAACGATCGCCGCATTTACAAGTTTTAATAATTTTGTTTTTTTCATAAACAGAGGGAATTATCTATAGTTATATCTTGGTTTCTTTTAAGAAAGCACGTATATTGATTCTCATGGGTCTCATCTTTTTATATAATGCCCACATTACATAGTTGACGTCCCACAGAATTGAATCTGCTGAATTTGATTTGTTGTCTCTCGCGAACAACTCCTTGAGTTCAGATCATGTTTGGCTAAAACAAGGAGGATACATGGAAATAGAAAAAGACAAAGTTGTATCATTCAATTATAAACTTACTTTGGAAAATGGAGAAGTTGTGGATAGCTCAAAAGGGCGCGAGCCGCTCAGTTTTTTGGTGGGCGCCGGACAAATCATTCCCGGCCTGGAAGAAGAGCTGATAGGGCTGCAGGTTGGCGATACCAAAGAAGTTAAGGTGGAGCCGGAAAAAGCCTACGGTGAAAAAGATGATCGCCTGGTACAAACAATCAACCGCTCGCAAGTGCCGGATTCGGTCGACCTGGAGCTCGACATGGTGCTCCGCGGCCAAAGCGAGTCCGGTGAAGTTGTGGAGGGTAAAGTTGTTGGTATGGAGGACGATAGTGTTGAAATCGATTTTAATCATCCTCTCGCCGGTGAACCGCTAAAGTTTGATGTTGAAATCGTGGACATCCGCGAAGCTTCTCCTGAGGAAAAATCCCACGGACATGCACATTAAAACCATTACTCCGACACATTTTCGTAAAAGGTAGGGCGGCTAAAGCTATGTTTCGATAAATAGGCATTAGCACTTGATAACAAGCGTGCCATTTATTTGATGAGCTTTCTGCACTACCTCGTTAAATAAATGACTGCCTGTAAAACCTCGGCAGATCGAGCTTTGATTGTCAATGCGCGACGTGCCATTTTAAATACTCTAATTTTTTAAGGAGAAACACTATGAACCTGTACGTAGGTAACCTGTCTTATGACGTCGTGCAAACAGATTTGGAAACTTTGTTCGGCCAAGTCGGGTCTGTAAAATCTGCTGTAGTCATCCGTGATAAATACAGTGGCGAGTCGCGCGGTTTTGGATTTGTCGAGATGGATTCCTCGGATGAAGGCAAAAAAGCTATCGAAGAATTAAATGGTGCCGAACTCAAAGGGCGAACCATTGTTGTGAACGAAGCACGCGCGCGCGAGGAAAACCGTGGTGGAGGACGCGGTGGTCAGCGTTCCGGTGGTGGAGGCGGCGGCGGTTATCGTGGCAGCGGTGGTCGGCGTGGTTCGGGCGGCGGTGGTGGTGGTGGTTATCATCGCTAATGCAGAACTTTTTGGCGTACCGTTAAAACGGTACGCCATTTTTATTTCACTCTCTTCGTTACACTTGATTTTTTCTGATAAAACGTATCAGAGATGTTGTGCCCAACATCAATAGAACAATCCCCAAAATAAAACCTAAAATAAACAGCACATTCTCGTAAATAGAGGGGAGGATAAACGGATCAAAAAAGAAAACGCTTGATCGGGAATTAAACAACATAAACAGCCAGCCAAAAATAAAGCTACATCCCAAACCACCAAGAATAAAAATGACTCTGAGCCAAGGTCGAAAAAACGCTTTTCGAT
>CAYPZM010000066.1:0-6677 GCA_964414825.1 uncultured Cytophagia bacterium
GGATATTCAAATTCATATCGCCTATTTCATCCAAAAAAATAGTACCGCCATCGGCCTGTTCAAAATAACCGGGCCGATCATCTGTGGCGCCCGTAAACGAGCCTTTTTTGTGGCCGAACAAAAGACTGTCCGCCAACTCGTTGCTAATGGCCGCACAATTCACCGGCACAAATGGCTTATCGTGCCGCTTGCTGCCGTTGTGAATAGCCCGCGCCATCAATTCCTTGCCTGTGCCGCTCTCGCCAATAATGAGAACATTGGCATTGGTGGACAATACTTTTTCAGCAAGTTTAAACATATCTTCCAACTGTTTGCTTTGCCCCACAATGCCATCAAACAAATCGTTTACTCGAAGTTTGGATTTTAAGCTGGAAACCTGGCCTTTAAGAGAACCGACTTGCAGCGCATTTCGCAACACGGTCTCCAGCCGGCCAAAATCAATCGGCTTGGTCAAATATTCATAGGCCCCCATTTTTATGGCTTTAACCGCCGTCTCAATTTGGCTGTTAGCGGTAACCATAATGATGGGCGGACTGGCCGGATTTTGTTTGAGCTCCTCCAGAACCTGCAAACCGTTTTTAATCGGCATTTGAATATCCAACAAAACAGCGCCCACGTCATTGCTGTTATATTCAAACAGGCACTCTTCACCATCGCGGGCCATAATCGGCGTGTATCCCAATTCTCGAATATTAAACGACAACAAGCGCAACATGTTGGGCTCGTCATCAGCAATCAGAATTTTGGCTTTACCATTTCCGTTGTTCATAAATTATCCTGCTCGAAAAACGTGGGGCTCCCGCTAGGCAGCTTGAATGATGGAGCCAATTTTGTTCAATAGCGCATCGACTTTGAACGGTTTGGTCAAATAGGCGCGAATATCGAGTTTCCGTCCTCGCGAAATTTCATCCTCTTGCGCACTGGCCGTAAGAAAAACGAACGGGATTTTTTCCAATCGGGCATCCGCCTGCAGCGCTTGTCGAAATTCCAGGCCGCTCATTCCAGGGAGTTGAACATCGCTGATGATCAAATTCGGGGTGTGCTGCTGGCAAAATTCCAGCGCGGACTCGGCGTTTCCAAATGGATAGACCGAATACCCGGCTTGCTCCAGGTTGAATTTTAAAAGCACGACCATTGACTTGTCGTCTTCAACAAGCAATATGTTTCCGGCGTTTTCTTTCATGGCGTGGGGCCTTTTTAATCGGGAGATTTATGGTCACTGTTGTTCCTTTATGTTCCTCGCTCTGTACCTGAATCCCTCCTTTATGAAAATCAATTATATTTTTGGTAAGCGCCAGGCCAAGTCCGGTGCCACGGATTTCCATGCCGGGCCGATACACGCGGTAAAATTTGTTAAAGATTTTGGGCAGGTCATCCTGCGGAATGCCGATTCCGGTGTCTTTTACCGTGACATAAATAGACTCTCCATTGCTCCTTGCCGTTAATTCAACGCTGCCGTTTTCGGGCGTAAATTTGATGGCATTGCCAACCACATTGATGAGTGCTTGTTGCAAAGCATCACGATCTCCGGCTATGAGCGGCAAATCGTCGTTAACATCAACGCTGAAAACAATGTCCTTTTCTTCCGCCAGCATGCGATGGCTTTTGAACACTTCACTAATGATTAGCGATGGTTCCAAAGGCTCGAGTTTGTATTTTACATTTCCGGCCTCAATGCGCGAGATGCTGAGAACATTTTCAATCAGCCTGGCCAATCGATCACTTTCATTATGAATGATTTGGATAAACTGGCGCTCGGTTTCGGCATCCAGCTCTTTGCTACGCAGAATGGTGTCCGAAAATCCCATAATGGAAGCAAGCGGAGTTCGCAGTTCGTGCGATACACTGGAAACAAATTCGCTCTTCATGCGATCGCTTTCGCGCAGCGTTTGTACGGCCAGCTTTTGTTCGGTAATGTTTCGGGCCACGGCCGTAATGCCGTTTATCACGCCATTATTGTCCTTGCGAACGGAAAACTTTGTCGAATACCAATTCTTTTTGCGATTAATTTTGATGGCGCTTTCCACAAGCTGGGCTTTGCCGGTTTCGATGGTTTGTTGAATAGCCTTGTTGATTTTCTCGGCATCACCGGATGAAAAAATTTCCGAATAATGCTTGCCAATACTATGTTCGGGTGCCAATTGCGGCACTTCGGTTTCACTGGAATGGTAGCATTCGAGAACCGTTCCTGCTTCATCCAACACATAAACCGGATCGGCCATCGAATCCAGCGTGGAGCTGAGCATTTCCTCGCTTTTGTGCAACGCTTCTTCGGCAAGTTTGCGTTTCAAAATGGAATTGATGCGCGCCAGAACTTCGGCCTGCTCGAACGGTTTGGTGATGTAATCTTCTCCACCAAGATTAAAGCCCTTTATTTTGTTCACTTTGTCAACCAAAGCAGTGAGGAAAATGATCGGAATGTTGGCAGTTTGCGCGTCGCTTTTCAGTCGCCGACACACTTCAAACCCATCAATCTCCGGCATCATCACATCCAACAGCAACAAATCCGGATGCCTTTTCTCATTGATATAGCTCAAAGCCTGCGAGCCGTCTCGTGCAATGGCGACTCTGAATCCCTCGGTGCCCAGCATATTGCCAAGGACTTGAATATTTTGCGGATTGTCATCCACAATAAGAATTAAAGGTAGATCGTTGCGATCCGTCTTCATCAAGAGGTTCCTAATATCTCTTTAATCGATTATTCATTCTTGTAATTATCACGCCACACACTGTTCTGCTGGAGTTGATTGTTCGAGCGCTTTGGACATTTCCGGAAATTTTTCGATTAATTTTTCAATGTTGAGTACATCAAATATCTGAATCGAATCGGTCAACTGGCTTGCATAACTGCTCAAACACTCCACTTTGTATTCGGAGGCAATAGTGTGCAGTTCGGCCACAAACCGGTCAATTGTTTCAATTTCAATAACGCCCTGGGCTTCCTGCCAAATGGGCATTATGCGTTCCTGCATGGAAAGCAAAAGTTGCGATCGAATTCCCTCGTCCAGTTCCAAATTCTCCATTGAAACTGCCGGATCTTTTTGCGCCGTTTTACCGGGCCGGTTGTCTTGCGATTGAAGATAGTGCAGCAGCATTTTATAGAGCTTGTCAATATTGAGCGGCTTTATCAGATATCCATCAAAACCATATTGAGAGATTTTTTCAATATCGCTTTGCATCAAACTGGCAGTAACCGCAAGCACGGGAATCTCTTTAAGCGAAGCGTCATTTTTGAGATGTTTAATCGCTTCATACCCGTCCATGGTGGGCATAACAATATCGAGCAAAATAAGCTCGGGATGGTGCCGGTGCGCCATGTCGATTGCAGCTTTACCATCCATGGCTTCAATAATATGAATATTCGACCGCGTTAACCACTCTTTCAACACGATGCGGTTGAGTTTGCTATCGTCCACAACCAAAACGCAGGCGTTGTTGAAATCAAACTGCATCGGATCCACGCTCTCCGATGCCATTTCGTTCTTCGGCTTGGCATCGGTACGCTGAATATTGCGAATGTGGAGCGTGAATACACTTCCGCCATCCACATTGTCCTTGAGGGAGATTTTGCCGCCCATCATCTCAACAAGCCGTTTCGACACGGCCAATCCCAGACCTGTGCCGCCATATTTTCTGTTAAGTTGGCCATTGTACTGCCTAAACGATTCAAAAATTTGCTCTTTTTGGCTATCGGGCACGCCAATGCCCGTATCCGCAACCGATATGACCAAATCAATCCCATTGGCATTTTTGGCGCTTTGACCCATTTGGCAAAATAATTTGATATAGCCTTCATCCGTAAATTTGACCGCATTACCAACCAGATTGAGGAGAACCTGGCGTAACCGCGTTTCATCCAATAGCAGTGTTGGAGCCCGCCGATCGGGAATATCCGCAATAAATTCCAATCGTTTAATAAATTCCAATTGTTTCTTGGCAATTTCTGAACTAAAAATTTGTTCAATTTCTGAAAACAGATTTAATAAATTTGTGGGGGCAGCCTCCAGTTCAATTTTTCCGGCTTCAATTTTTGAGAGATCTAAAATGTCCTCAATAAGTCGCGAGAGGTGCTGGCCGCCGGTTTTGATGGCCTGCAAATAACTCTTTTGTTTTTCATCTTTCACCAGCGCGGATAAAAGCTCACTAAATCCCATGATCGTATTCATGGGAGTGCGAATTTCGTGGCTCATATTGGCAATAAATTCGCTTTTGGCCAAATTAGCTGCATCGGCCTGCTTTTTTGCTTCTTTTAGCTTTTTTTCAGTTGATCGTTGCTCGGTCACATCGCGCACCGTTCCTTCAATGCCGATCGGGTTGCCTCGATCATCAAACACCACATGAGCGCTTATTGAGCCATCAATTACTTGTCGGTTTTTTCTCAGGAACTTTTGCGGATAGTTTTCTATGCGCCCCTTTTTGTGTAATTCGGCTAAAAACACTTCTCGTTCGCGTTCATCCGCGTAGAAAATGGTAACCGGTTTGCCGATGAGCTCTTCGGGTTGATATCCGCTCAAGCGGGTTACAGACGGACTGACCAATTGAAGCGTTCCTTGCAAATCCACTCGGTAATAAAGATCGGGAAAAGACTCGAAAATCTGGCGAAAGCGTTTTTCGCTGCTCGCCAGCTCGCGCTCTGCTTTTTTGCGAACCGTCAAATCTTCCACATCCACTAAAACGCCCAACAGTTTCTCATGCCTGATGAGTGGAGTTATATTGTAACGAATGTATTTTTGTTCGCCATCTCTAAACGAATAATAATCTTCAAACTTGGCATAGGTTCTGTTTTCCATGCAATGCTGCACATTTTTGCTCATTCCGGAACGAAAAAAAGGCAGGTAGGTAAAGATATTAAGGGGCTTGGCCACATCTTCCGGCGGCGAGCCCACAATGTCGAACATTTTCGAGTTCATGTGTTTGATGTGTCCCGAAGGATCGATGTAAACAATTCCGGACGGGGCATGCTCAATCACGGTTCGGTAACGCGCTTCGCTCTCGCGCAGGGCATCATTCTGCAAACATGCCAGGCAGGCGTTGGCGATCTTTTGATTCAAGGGCCGCAACGAATTGGTTGTAGATTTACAAAGCTGCGAGCCGTTTTTAACCAAAATCATCAAACCAAAGCCAGGCAAATTCATGATATGGTAAAAAGAGTCTTGGGACTGCCCAACAATTGGCAACTCTTGCTCAATTATTTTCCATTCAACATGCATAAACGGCTGGCAAATATGCTCTTTGGCAACTTGATGAGCGATATTCTTTTGCAAATCACGTGGAATGGCGTAAAGGGGCTCGCAAGAGGTTTGATCTCGGCTTTCTTTGATTTGATAAATAGTACCAGCGGAACAATTGAGCTTTTTTAGTATAGTAGACAGGCATCCTCTCAGCATGGTTCGAAGATCAAGAGAAGAGCCGATGGATAAAGCGATTTCGTAAAGCAATTGAATGTGTTCGGCGGTTTCTGCCATTATCCCTCCACGACTCCAACAACGCAAGATTTGTTATAAAACTCTAAATAATCTTTGCCGCTATTGGCAATTTCTCCAATGGTGAGTGCACCAATCAGTGGCACAGCCTTTCGATGAACGGCATTGAGTTCGTCGGCGAAATAAGTGTCCAGATAGAGCACTCGAGACACACAATCCATGAACAGAATCGCGTCGTTTTCCTGAATTTCGCCAAAAGCCGATTCTGCTAATTGTAATGCGTTTGCAGCCGCTTGAACGAGCGAGTTAATATTGCCGGACAAAATATGCACAAACGATCCTTCCGGAACTTCGCCAATGCATTTTAGGCAATCATTGTTCACTATTTTGATGGGAATACGAACAATTTTTTCTGCTTCCAGTTTGCTAATACCAAACGGGTAACCTTTGGCCACATCGAAAAAATTATGTTCATCCAGTGGTTGCGCAGCTTGTTTTTCAACCACTTTTTTATAAATGAGCAGCGCCGGCTGCCAGTCCAGCGTTTTGATAACATCGTGATCGGATTCCGTAATTCTGTAAGGGCCGCTGATTTCGCTCCATCCGTGAGAAACTCCAACTCCACTGCGTAGTTCCATAAGCGCAAGCACTGCGCTGTCCTGGACGAGCCCCTTGTTGGAAAACAAACAAGGTTTGCGTGGTCTGCTCAACGAGCCGGCGCCGCCACCAATATAATTTACTTCAAGGCCGAAAATATTAAACAGGCTGTCAATAAGTGCGGTAATTCGTTTGGATAATCCATCTACAAACACAAACATGGTCGTCGCTTTGCCCACATCCGGAATTTTTTCGTCGATAAGCTGCTCGTAATCCATGTTAGGATCACTAAGACCAGGGATGATTTGGACATTTGCATTATGAGAAAGTCCAGCTACGACAAGCCCTTTATCCAATTTTGATTTGCCATAAAGAAGGGCAGGAAAAATGCCGCCAAAAATAGGTAGCGGAAACGATTTTAATTTGTCATTCAGTTTTTCAATTGAATAGTCATTAGCCTCACACGCCAATAGAAGCAACGATTTTACGCTAGTGTCGGCAAGCATCGAATCCAAACTATTCGATAATCCCTCAAAAGATCCGCTTTCGTCAATTTTGATGATCATTTGACATACTCGTTTTAGATGTAAACTTTAGATGCGTGAACAGGGGGAGGCTAAAAATGGCAATTCAATTTCAAGATGGAGCGTCCTGTTT
>CAYPZM010000066.1:6687-18387 GCA_964414825.1 uncultured Cytophagia bacterium
ATATGCGAAAATACGAAAATTGTGTGCCGCCTAAAATTGCAGACTAGGGCCAAAGAGGATAGATGGAGTCCGGCTAACACCCTGTTCCGATTAAAGCTAAACCTAATTGCCGGAGCCTTTTGAGTGTGCACATTACGATAATTTGGCACATCGGATAGAATGCGCAGGAATTTGCAGAAAAGAATTGTGTTCAATTTACAAACAAAGCGGTTGATGCGTGTTCAAAATTCGTCACTGTTTATCACGTTGAGCACATGGCGCTCAGAACCTTCATTTTTCACTTGAGAGCCGTGCTCGATTTTTGTATAATCCAATATGATATTTTAGCCAATAAAACGCAGTTTGCGAATATAAAAGAAGGTTAGCGCCATGCAAAATTATACGTACCATCCTATTATCACTCACAAAGCTGATGATACGCAATATCGCCTGTTCAGCAAAGATTTTGTCTCCATCGAAAAGTTCCAGGGCCAGGAAATTCTCAAGGTGGACCCCGAAGCGCTAAAACAGCTCGCCTACGAGGCGTTTAAGGAGATTTCGTTCTATTACCGCTCGTATCATTTGCAGCAGCTTTCCGATATTTTATCGGATCCGGAGGCATCGGAAAACGATCGTTTTGTTGCCGTAAGCTTGCTCAGAAATGCCGCCATTTCAGCGGACCGCGTTTTACCCATGTGCCAGGATACGGGAACGGCCACCATTGTTGGATACAAAGGTCAACATGTGTGGACCGGTGCTGATGATGCCGCTCTGTTGAGCGAAGGTGTTTACAATGTGTATCAAGATTTCAACTTGCGCTATTCGCAAATCGCGCCGCTCGGCATGCTGGAAGAGACCAATACCAAAAGCAATTTGCCTTCACAAATTAATCTTTACGCCGAACCGGGCAACGAATACAAATTTCTGTTTGTTGCCAAGGGCGGCGGTTCGGCGAACAAATTTTTGTTGTTTCAGCAATCAAAGTCGCTGTTAACCGAGGAAAATTTGAGTAATTTTCTGGAAGACAGGATTTCCAGTTTGGGAACGGCGGCATGCCCCCCCTATCATCTCGCCATCGTAATTGGCGGCACCTCGGCGGAAGAAGCACTAAAAACCGTTAAACTCGCTTCGACAAAATATTTGGATGACTTGCCAACCAGCGGCGATGAGCACGGTCGCGCTTTTCGGGATTTGGAATGGGAGGAACGCGCAATGGACCTGGCGCGCAAGAGCGAAATTGGCGCTCAATTTGGCGGAAAATATTTTGCCCTGGATGCGCGTGTCATTCGGCTGCCGCGGCATGCTGCAAGCTGTCCGGTGGCCATTGGCGTGAGCTGCAGTGCCGACCGCAACATCAAGGCAAAAATTACGCGCGATGGTATTTTTTTAGAGGTAATGGAAAAAGAGCCGGCCAAATATTTGCCAAAAATGGGCAGCATTAGCGGCACCAAGCCAGTGCCCATCAATTTGGATGAACCGATCGAAGAGGTGCTGGCCGAGTTGTCCAAACATCCGATCAAGACACTGCTTAGCCTCACCGGAACACTTGTTGTGGCGCGCGATATTGCGCACGCCAAGTTGCAGGAGCAGTTGCACAAAACCGGCGAGCTGCCCGAATATTTTAAAGAATTCCCCGTCTATTATGCCGGACCTGCTAAAAAGCCGGAAAATATGCCATCCGGCAGTTTTGGCCCCACCACAGCGCAGCGCATGGATCCTTATGTTGAAGAATTTATGAAAGCGGGCGGTTCGAAAATCATGATCGCCAAAGGCAATCGTGGCGATGTGGTAACCGAGGCGTGTAAAAAATACGGCGGATTTTATTTGGGTTCATTGGGAGGACCAGCGGCCTTGCTGGCTCAAAAGCACATTAAAAAAGTTGAGGTGATCGATTTTGAAGAGCTGGGCATGGAAGCGGTGCGCAAAATTACAGTAGAAGATTTTCCCGCGGTCATCATTTGCGATGACAAGGGCAACAACATGTATGCGCGGAAACCCAAGGCAGAGCGTGAGAAGGTTTTGTCTGAGCGGTAAGCAATCCGTTGCGTGGAGACGCGATTATTCGCGTCTCTGCTATTTTGTTTGCCCGTATATTCATCCGGTGCTGAAAATGAACCCGGACAAATGTCCTGCTGGATAACTATCCCGAATCGTTTTCAGTGCTATGTACGCTCCTCCATGGGTGCAAAATGCGTTTCGGTAGAGCCGCAATAAATCTGTCGCGGCCGGCCAATGCGCTGGCCTTGATCGAGCATCTCCTTCCAGTTGGCCATCCAGCCCGGCATGCGACCAATGGCAAACATCACCGTAAACATATTTAGCGGGATGCCAATGGCGCGTAACAGCAAACCGCTGTAAAAATCCACATTGGGATAAAGTTTGCGCTCGACAAAGTAATCGTCATTTAAGGCCTTCTCTTCAATCCGTTGCGCGATCTCCAGCAACGGATCACCGATGTGCAAGAGATTAAATACGGCTTTGACATGTTTTTTTAGAACGAGGGCGCGGGGATCGAAATTTTTGTAAACCCGATGGCCAAATCCCATCAATTTAACATTAGTTTTTTTGTCTTTGACCAAATCGAGAAATTCTTCCGGCGAATGGTCACCGCCGCGAATGCTCTCCAACATTTTGATCACCTCGGTATTGGCGCCGCCGTGCAACGGGCCCCACAACGCACACACGCCCGCAGCCACAGAGCTGAATAAATTGGCTCTCGAGCTGCCCACGAGACGTACGGTTGAGGTGGAGCAGTTTTGCTCATGATCGGCATGCAGGGTAAAAAAGATGTTTAACGCCTTTTCAATAACGGGATCGACAATGTATTCGTTGTAGGGTTGCGAAAACATCATATGCAAAAAATTGGCACAATAACGAAGATTTCGATTCGGATGTATAAACGGGAATCCTTTGGCTTTGCGATAGGACATGGCCGCAATGGTACGCACTTTGGACAGAATTTTTGCTGAAGCAGTCATAAAATGCTCGCTATCCGATTCGATATCGAGCAGCTCGGTGTGATAGCAGGCAGTGGCATTAAGCATGGCGGAGAGAATGGCCATGGGTGGTGCATCCACCGGAAAACCGTTAAAATGTTGCTCTAGCGAAGAGTGCAAGGGGGCGTGTTCCTCAAGCAAGTGAGAAAACACTTCATACTCGTCTTTGGTAGGCAATTTGCCAAACAGGATTAAATACGCGACCTCAACAAAGCGTGCTTTTTCGGCCAGCTCTTCAATGGGGATGCCCCGGAATTTTAAAATACCATTTTCACCATCCACAAAAGTGATGCGCGAAATAGTGCTTCCCGTATTGGCAAATCCAGGATCCAGGGTGATCAGGCCGGTGTCGTTACGCAAATTAGTAATATCAATTGCGTATTCATTCTCCGTGCCATGAATGACATCCAATTTGATTTTTTTATCATTAAACGATAATTCAGCGGCTCCGGCTTGAGTCACGCACCTCGCTCTGTTATCCTCGGTATTTTCCATAGGCTTCTCCTCTCGGGATTGTTATTTTTTTTCACGCAAGTACACTGCAATACTCTCGCCAATTTCCGCCGGTGAGTCGATAATGCGCATCCCTTTTTTTGCGAGAGCTTGCTTTTTGGCGCTGGCGGTTTCGTCCGCTTGGGTGATGATGGCGCCGGCGTGCCCCATGCGCCGTCCCGGCGGTGCCGTCTCTCCCGCCACAAAGGCAAATACCGGTTTGGGCACATGCGTACCCAACAGTTCAGCACTTTCAATTTCCATACTGCCGCCAATTTCACCAATGATGAGCACGGCTTCGGTTTGCGGATCGGCTTCGAACAACAACAGTAAATCCGCAATCGACGTCCCGATGATCGGATCGCCACCAATGCCAATACAGGTGGATTGCCCAAGACCAGCGTTGACCAATTGATGGATCGCCTCATAAGTCAACGTGCCGGAGCGGGAAATAATACCTATGCTACCCGGCTGGACGATGGTGCCCGGGGTGATTCCGGCTTTGGCTTCGCCGGGTGTGATAAGTCCGGGACAATTGGGGCCGATCAAACGCACCGGTTTGTTCTTGATATAATTTTTTACCGTTACCATATCTTGCACGGGAATACCCTCGGTAATGCAGATGACCAGCTCGATGCCGGCGTCAACCGCTTCTAAAATGGCGTCAGCCGCGGCAAAAGCCGGCACAAAAATGACCGAGACATTGGCATCCACTTGCTCTTTTGCTTCAAAACAACTGTCAAATATGGGCACGCTGGCATCGAGCGCGGTTTGACCGCCTTTGCCGGGAGTGACGCCGCCCACCACATTATGCCCGTATTCGTAGCATTTTTGCGCGTGAAAACTGCCTTCTTGTCCGGTAATTCCCTGAACGATAATCCGAGATTCTTTATCGAGTAAAATTGGCATGATCCTCTCGCTTTTAAGAGTTCGCAGCAGCAACGGCTTTGGCAGCGGCATCGGAAAACGATTCTGCTGCAATGGTAGACAAACCGGAATTTTTAATCAAATCCGCAGCAAGGTCTGCATTGGTGCCTTGCAAACGAATAACAATCGGAACTCGCAGCTCCAATTCCTTAACAGCATTGATGATGCCATTGGCGATGCGGTCGCAGCGCACAATGCCGCCGAAAATATTCACCAAAACCGATTTTACATTTTTATCCGATAAAATAATTTTTAGCCCGTTTTTGACCGTTTCCTGCGTGGCGCCGCCACCCACATCCAAAAAATTCGCCGGATTGCCGCCCTGCATTTTGATGATATCCATGGTTGCCATGGCCAGTCCCGCACCGTTGACCATGCAGCCGATATTGCCATCCAGCTTGATGTAGCTGAGATTGTGTTTGCCTGCTTCCACTTCGGCCGGATCTTCTTCGGCAATGTCGCGCAGCTCGAAAATTTCAGCTTGCCGAAAGTCGGCATTATCGTCAATGTTGATTTTGGCGTCAAGTGCTACAAGGCTGTTTTGTTTGGTGATAACAAGGGGATTGATTTCTACGATTGAGGCATCGGTGTCGAGATACAATTGATAAAGCTTGCGAAAAACGGCTTTGAGCTCTTTGGTCAGCGCCTTGTCCAATGCAAAAATGGAAGCCAACGCGCGGAGCTGATAATCGCGCGGGCCAATTTGAGGATCGATCCACTGCTTGGCGATTTTTTCCGGGGACGATTGGGCCACCTCCTCAATATCGGTGCCGCCTTCGGTTGAAGCAATGATGACATTTTTAGCCGCACCACGATCCAAAGTAATGGCCACATAAAATTCGCGATCAATGTCCACAGCCTCGGTCACCAAAACCTTGCGCACCTTGTGGCCCGCACCTGCGGTTTGCTTGGTGCTCAATTCCATCCCCAAAATGGCATCAATATTTTTGAGCGCCGATTTGCGATCGCGCGACATTTTGACGCCCCCGGCCTTGCCGCGGCCGCCGGCATGGATTTGTGCTTTTACAACGAACGAATCCACACCCTGCTGTTCAAGTTGCTGCAATGCTGATTCAGCCTCGTCGCGATGTTCCACCAACACGCCGGTCGGCGCCGGAATGTCATACTTTATGAAAAGCTCGGCCGACTGATATTCATGCAATTTCATAACGTCCCTGTCCGTTTCTTGTGGTTACAACGGCAAAAATAATGAATTAATGTAAAATTGGATTACGAATTAGAGCTTGTTTCCGTATGCCGTGCCTCGTGCAAACGCCGGTGGATGAACCAGAGAATCTGTCGCGTGGTAACCAGCCCATAATCGCCCGATCCAAGCTTGATGGGAATGTTCCGGCCGCGCGAGAGCGCCAGCACGTTAATGGCATCGCCCACGGTGTTGATTTCGCTGATCAAATCAAAGCTGGGCCGCATAATTTGCGATACGCTGGTGGTGTCCCAATCCATGTTGCTCAACACCACATTCAAAACAATATCGCGATCGGTTAAAAGTCCGACCAACCGGTCTTTGTACGCCACCAGCATGCTGGTCACTTTGTGGCTTTTGAAAAACGAAATAGCTTTGGTGATGGAATCGTTGGCCTGAATCACCAGCGAACGTTTGTGACCAAACTCGTGGTACACCTCGCCAATGGGCGTGCTCAAAATAGCAGTGAGCGGATCTTTGCTTTTCAGCATCTCAATGGCACGCTCTTCCATAATCCGCAGCTCTTCGCTAAAGTGCGAATCCCCACCCACTTTCATCTCGATGGATTTGCCATTATCGCTCACCTGCCAATAATTATCCCCCTTGAGCAGCCGATGCACATTTCGGCGACCGTCATAACTGATGGCTTGTTGAATTTGCTGCGTCACCAATCGTTCGTAACTCTCGCGCTCCACAGCCCGAAAAACGCCAATGGGCGTCGGATATTCGGGATACATCATTTGCGAAAGCTGGTACGCGTAACTCGGATCGTCTTTGGTTTGATTGTGCACGAGCAAGTCATTCGTTTTATTCTCTTTACTGAGAGTTACAACTTGTAATCCGTCGCAGGTATTCCGAATGCCTTTATTTTTTTGCTTGCCAAACTTTAATGGTTTTCCGTGCTCCAGGAAAATCAGACGCTCATCCCGAACGTCGCGCCCCGTGATCTCGGACCAGGCGTTGTTGTTAAAAATGACGCAATTTTGAAACACTTCCACAAACGAAACACCCTTGTGTTTGGCCGCTTGCATAAACACTTCTTTCATGTGCTTGGGATTGTTGTCCACGGTTCGCGCCACAAATGTGGCCTCGGAGGCAATGGCCAGACTGATCGGGTTAAGAGACAGCTCTAACGATCCAAACGGACTGGATTTAGTTTTATAACCGCGCGGCGACGTAGGGCTGTACTGGCCTTTGGTCAATCCGTAAATTCGATTGTTGAAAAGAATAATATTGATATTCACATTCCGCCGCAACGTGTGAATAAAATGATTGCCGCCAATGCTGAGGCCATCCCCATCGCCGGTTACGACCCACACGGACAAATCCGGATTCGCCACTTTAATGCCCGTGGCAATAGCCGGCGCACGGCCGTGAATGGTGTGAAATCCGTACGTGTTCATATAATAGGGAAATCGACTGGAACAGCCAATTCCGCTCACAAATACAAATTTTTCTTTGGGGATGCCCAGTTCGGGCAGCACATTTTGTACAGCGTTGAGAATGGCGTAATCGCCGCATCCCCGGCACCAGCGTACATCTGCCTCTGAAATAAAATCTTTGCGCGTGAGCGCATCGGAAAGTGTATAAGCTACCATAAAATACTCGTTATCTGGTTTTCACGATTTCGTTAATTTTCATGTTCGTCCAGGGATTCCATCTCTGGACGGGTAATAATCACGGGCTTCGAGCCCGTTGGGGGCTGGACATCCCCTCTCATTTTACGCCCAGGATTAGAAACCCTGGGCGAACAGCGAATATTTATACTTCCGGCTCTCTCTACAACAAGATTTGCTGGCGTCTTTTCGCGAGCTCATAAAAGCGATCAACTTTCCTTCAGAACTTGCCTTATCCTGTTCTCAATCTCCGCCACCGTAAAATTCCGTCCTTGTACTTTGCAAAAAGATATAATATCCCGCAAATAACGCGCCCGAAGCAACATCGCCAACTGGCCAAGGTTGCATTCCGGCAACAGCACTTTAGCGTAATTGGCCATAATGGCATCCAGCCCGCGTGGCAGCGGATTTAAAAAATTCAAATGCACATGCCCAACGCTTAATCCCTCCGCCTGCGCTTTTTTCACAGCAGCACGGATTGGCCCATACGTGCTTCCCCAACCGATGAGTAGCAAATCGCCGTATTCTTCACCAAACACTTTGGCTTCCGGAATATAGTTGGCCACATTTTCAACTTTTTTTGCTCGCACTTTTACCATCTTTTCATGGTTCAACGGATCGTAACTCACCTGGCCAGCTTCATTTTTTTCCAAGCCGCCGATACGATGCTCAAAACCGGTTCTGCCGGGGATGGCCAGTCGGCGAGCCAGCGTTTCCGGATGACGCGCATACGGCACATAACGCTCGCCGTGGCGAATCGGCTCCACCGAAATATCAGGCAACTGGCTAACCTCGGGAACTTTCCAGGTCTCGGAGCCATTGGCGAGATAGCTGTCTGATAACACGATAACCGGCGTGCGGAACCGAATCGCAATACGCGCCGCTTCGAATGCAGTGTTAAAACAATCGCTGGGTGACGATGCCGCCAGAATCACCAACGGCGATTCACCATTTCGGCCAAAATAGGCTTGCAGCAAATCGCTCTGTTCGGTTTTTGTGGGCATGCCCGTGCTGGGGCCGGCGCGCATCACATTAATCACGATGAGTGGCAGCTCGGACATGACCGCCAGTCCAATGGTCTCGGATTTTAACGCCAGTCCCGGACCGCTGGTGGTCGTCACGCCAAGATTGCCGGCATAAGCCGCGCCCAGGGCAATGCCCACGGCGGCAATTTCGTCCTCAGCCTGCACGGTTATAATGTTGAAATTTTTGTATTTGGATAACGCCTCCAAAATTTGCGTGGCCGGTGTAATAGGGTAACTGCCCAGTACCAAATCGCGCCAACTGTTTTCCGAGGCGGTTACCAGCCCAATAGCCAGGGCTTCGTTGCCGTCTATTTTTCGGTACGTGCCATCCGCTGTGACCACACGATCCACGACATAGCCGCTCTGGTTAATTGCAATTTCCTGGCCGTATTCAAACCCGCGTTTTAGAGCGGTTCTATTGGCATCCGCCACATCCGGCTTGTTTTGCCATTTGACATTGATCCATTTTGTGGTGATCTGCAAATCCTTGGAAAAGAGTTGGTACAGCAAGCCAAGTACAAAAAAGTTTTTGCAGCGAATCTTGTCATAGGTTCGCAGCGGACTGTCAGCCAGGGCTTCTTTGGTGAGACGAATCGCATCAATTTTTATGAGATTATAGGAATTCTGCAGCTTTTCCTGTTCAAGGGGATTATTATCGTAACCGGCCTTTTTCAAATCCTCTTCCGAAAACGAGTCCGAATTGACAATGAGCAGACTGCCTTTGCCAAGATCGTTTATATTCACTTTGAGCGCCGCGGGATTCATGACCACCAGGCAATCGGCAGAATCTCCAGGAGTGAGCACATTGCCGCTACCGAAATGGATTTGAAATCCGGACACGCCAGGAAGAGAACCGGCGGGCGCGCGAATTTCTGACGGAAAGTCCGGAAACGTACAAATATCATTACCGGTCATGGCGCATGTATCGGCAAAGAGCTCGCCGATAATTTGCATACCGTCGCCCGAATCGCCAGCCAGCCGCACGACCACGGACTCTTTTTGGCGCGGTGCGGCTTTTAAATCTCTTTGTGTTGTTTCTCGAAATTGAGTTTCTACAGCCATCGTATTAACCTCCGGCGGGTTGCGTGGAAAATATGTTACTATCGGGCGGAAGATTGAGCACGTCGCCAGGCATGTTTTCCGCCACATAATTCATCAGATTTCGGTCGGAAAGAATGCCGCATATTTTTTTGTGTTTGTCCAAAACCGGAAGATGGCGATATTTGGTGTGAAACAATATATCAATCGTATCAGTCACTGTGGCATTATAATCCACCATTTTTATGCTGGTCGACATGATATCGTCGATGCGCGTATCTCCGGAAAGCGTAGAGCCGACAAAGGTCTGCATCACATCCCCAATAGTGGCAATGCCGATAATGGATTCATCCGCATCCCCCACCAAAATACAACCGATTTTTTTCTGCTGCATAGTGGCAACGGCTTCTTTGATCGAAGCGCCTGTTTTGATGATGACCGCTTCTTGCAGCGGCACATGACAGACGGTTTGATCCCAAAAGGAAATATTTTTTGAATTTGCCATAATACCTATATTTAATTATACAGAAAAGCTAAAATGAAATAACAACAATTTGTCATGTTTGTCAAGAACTTTTTCCCAGCGAGATTGCGAGCAATATACCATAACTTTCGTAAAATATCAAAGATATACGCTTTATTTTGAATTCACATCACTGCTAAAAGTTTCCGGTTATCAAATATTCTTCTTGAATTTGCGGCGAAAGGATATTATCTTTTTCAGGGAGGCGACACCACTATCACACAACTCATTTACAAGTCCTGTCACCCACACTACAGGAGACCTCTATGCGTTATGTCAAGCATTACGGTACGTGGGGCTATATCCTGCATCGCCTCAGCGGACTTGCACTCACCGGTTACATCCTCATTCATATTTATCTGGTTAGCGGTTTGCACAATCGGCCCGCTTTTGAACACGAAATGGAGATTTTGCGCGACCCTGTGTTCAAAGTATTGGAATGGGCCTTGTTTAGCGTCGTCGTTTATCATGCTCTAAACGGCGTGCGTATTTTTATTATCGATTATTTTAACGGTGCTCGTTTCCACAAACCGCTCTTAACCGGCGTCCTTGTTCTCAGCGTCATCCTGTTTTTCGCTATGGGCGCTATCATGTTTCTCTAAGCTGGAGATTCTATTATGGCTTACAAGTTTGAAGGAGCCAGCACGTCCGGCTCATTCTCATGGTACTTTCAACGACTGACTGGCGCTGTTCTGTTTATCCAGGTGTTGGCCCATTTTTATATTGCGCATCACACCTGGGATGCGGGTCACAACTGGGAAACGATTATCCAGCGCCTGAATAATCCATACATCAAAACATTTTACATGGTTTTTGTGATGCTGGGTCTGTATCACGGGCTTAACGGGTTGTGGGCGGTTATACGCGATTATCAAATGGCCACCTGGCTCCGAAAATCCCTTTATGGTGCAATCCTGACCGTGGGCATTTTTATCGGCATGCTCGGTCTGTTCACCATGCTCAACCTCCCCACTCTGAACTGACGGGAGATTACGAAACTAGAGAGGTATTTATGGTCATCAAGCACGATATAGTTGTCGTGGGTTCCGGATTAGCCGGCTTGCGCGCCGCTCTCGAAGCGTCGCAGTATTATGATGTCGCGGTAGTGTCAAAACTGTTTCCCCTGCGTTCGCACAGCGGTGCCGCCCAGGGTGGCATTGCAGCATCTTTTGGAAATGTTGAAGATGATTTTATAGATTGGCATTTTTTTGATACGGTCAAAGGTAGCGATTATCTTGGCGATCAGGACGCCATCGAATATTTGGTCAACGATGCTATTCCCGCGGTTTACGAGATGGAGCATATGGGTTGCCCGTTCAGCCGCACCGAGGATGGCAAAATCAACCAGCGCAAATTTGGCGGCCATACACGCAATTATGGCGAAGGCCCGGTACTGCGCGCTTGTTTTGCCGCAGACCGTACGGGGCATGCGTTGCTGCATACGCTTTATGATCAGTGTGTGAAAAATAAGGTCCGGTTTTATTCGGAATTTTATGTCACGGATTTAATTGTCCACGACAATATTGTTCGCGGCGTTGTAGCATACGATATGGTTGGCGGGCAAATGGTCACATTTCACAGCAAAGTGGTGATGTTTGGCACCGGCGGTTATGGCCGGGCATTCAAAATCACCTCAAACGCGCATGCCAACACGGGCGATGGACTCGGCATTGTGTTACGCGCTGGCTTGCCACTCGAGGATATGGAATTTGTTCAATTTCACCCCACCGGGGTTTATCAATACGGCATTCTCGTGTCCGAAGGCGCGCGTGGCGAAGGCGCTCATTTGCTCAATGACAAAGGTGAGCGGTTTATGGAAAAGTATGCGCCCAACCTCATGGAACTGGCGCCACGCGACATGACCGCGCGTTCGATTCAATCCGAAATTGATCAAGGCCGG
>CAYPZM010000067.1:0-18345 GCA_964414825.1 uncultured Cytophagia bacterium
TTGATTTACGACAGCCTCACCTTTACCCTTGGCAGCGGCGACGAATCCATGAAAGATGCCGGCATTAATACGCTGGAAGGTATCCGTCGCGTTAAAGATGCGCTTCCCGGTGTGTTTACCATTTTGGGGGTCTCCAATATCTCGTTTGGCCTGGCGCCGCATTCGCGCGAAATTCTCAATTCTGTGTTTATGGATGAAGCGGTCAAGGCCGGACTGGATTTGGCGATTGTTAATGTTAAAAAAATCATCCCTCTTTATAAAATTGACCAGGAGGATGTCGAAAAGTGCCTGGACTTGATATACAATCGCAGTGACAATATTCTTTTTTCATTTATCGAACATTTTGATCAAAAAGCCGGAATTGAAAAAGAAGAGACTGTTGAGGAAGAAGGAATTTCTCTTGAAGAAAAAATCAAACAGCGCGTCATCAATGGCAATCGTTCTGGCATGCAGGATTTATTGATACAAGCCATGGAAAATGCCAAACCGCTCGTTATCATCAACGAATGGTTAATTCCGGCCATGAAAGTGGTGGGCGATCTGTTTGGCGCTGGAAAAATGCAGCTCCCGTTTGTTCTGCAATCCGCCGAGGTGATGAAATTTGCTGTGGGCGTGCTGGAGCCTTTTCTCGAAAAAACCGAATCCAAAACGCAAACCAGCATCGTGCTGGCCACAGTGCGTGGTGATGTGCACGATATTGGCAAAAATTTGGTGGATATAATCCTCAGCAACAACGGCTACAAAGTGTACAATCTCGGCATAAAGTGCGAGATCGATACCATGTTACAAAAGGTCGAGGAAGTAAACGCGGATGCCATCGGCATGAGCGGCCTGCTGGTGAAATCCACGGTGGTGATGAAGGAAAATTTGGAAGTGATGAAACAGCGCAATATTTATGTTCCTGTGCTTCTCGGCGGCGCCGCTTTAACGCGCAGTTATGTGGAAGACGTGTGCGCCAAAATTCCCTCAGGTCCTGTGGTCTATTGTGCCGATGCGTTCGACGGCTTGAATGTCATGTCGCTCATTAAAGAAAACAAGCTGGACCATTTTCTCAAAGAACAACGCCAAACTCAAACCGCTGCCAAGAAAGCCGTGCGTCGTCCATCAGCGATTCAATATGAGCCGATAACGTTCGAGCACAATATTCCCGTGCCGCCGTTTTGGGGTACAAAGGTGGTCAGCGAGATTAACCTGGATACGGTTTATTCTTATCTCACCGAATCCGTGCTGTTCCGCGGGCGATGGGGCTACCGCCGCGGCAATTTGTCCCGAAAAGAATATCAAGAGCTCATTGAAACACAGGTTCGGCCCGAGTTTGAGGCCTTGAAAGAGCGCTGCAAACACGATGGTTTTCTAGTGCCACAAGTGGTTTATGGCTATTTCCCGTGCAATCGTGAAGGAGACGAGGTGGTGCTGTTCGAGCCCGATTCCGAAAACGAGTTGCTTCGTTTTCACTTTCCTAGGCAGAAAAAAGAACCGTACCGCTCTATAGCGGATTTCTTTTTATCGCTCGATTCCGGAACCCGCGATGTTATGCCGTTGCAGATAGCGACTGTTGGACAAAAAGCCTCCGAAGAATCGCAGCGCTTGTATGACGCTGACGCCTACAAAGACTATTTGCTGTTTCACGGCTTGAGCGTAGAAACGGCAGAAGCCCTGGCCGAATACTGGCACCAAATTGTTCGCCAGGAGCTGAATATTACCGAAGAAGACGGGGTCGGTATTGAGGATTTTGTCGTGCAAAAGTATCGTGGATCGCGATATTCGTTTGGCTATCCGGCGTGCCCGGATTTGTTTGGCAACCGCCAAATTGCCGAGCTGCTGCATCCGGAGCGCATTGGTGTGTTTATTACTGAAGAAGATCAGATGACGCCGGAGCAAACCACGAGCGCCTTTATCGTTCACCATCCACAAGCGAAATATTTTACCCTGGAATAAAAGAGGAGCAGGAAAAGGGAGAAAAGTACCAGATACCAGAGCTGTCTTTTTTCTTTTAAAAATCTTGTACACAAATGACGAGGAGACTGGTTGTGGAAAAGTATATCTGTTCGAATTGTGGTTACGTTTACGATCCGGAAGTGGGCGATCCGGAAAATGGTTTTCCCCCGGGCACGCCATTCGAAGATTTGCCGGATGATTGGGTGTGCCCGGTGTGCTATGTGACGAAAGATCAGTTTGATGAGCTGTGATGTTTTTTTAAATCTGAGATCGTAAATCGCAAGTCTGCAGTCCGACCGCATTTGATCTCAGATTTTAATTTGGCTTTTTGTGGGTATTCAGCATAAAACGTTTCTTTATGCTCGAGCGCCAACGTCTCCAAGTGCTCCGCAATTTCCGGATATTGCTCAATCACATTGGTGGTTTCGTACGGATCATTTTTCATATCAAACAGGGAGAGCTCGATGGTGCGCTGTTCGTATTTTCCAGCGTCGCCATCCATGCCTGGTTTTACCAGGGTTCGATATTGATGCGGCAGGTGCAGTTTCCAGCGCCCATCGCCACTAATCACGCCTTCAAATTGGTTTCCCGTTGAAAATGGGTAGTACTCGTGCGGATTTTCCGCATTCTCTTTTTGCGTCACAATATCCCATACATTTTTGCCGTCAATTTCATTCTCCGGCAGCTCAGCTCCGGTGAGCGCACAAACTGTTGGCACAATGTCCACCGAGCAAAACGCTGTTTCTGACGAGCTATTGGCAGCAATGGCTTTGGGATATTTGATAATGCAGGCCGAGCGCACGCCGCCATCAAACGAGGTACCTTTGGCTTCGCGAAACGGGGTGACTCCAGCGTGGTTGCCGTAGCTGATCCATGGGCCGTTATCCGATGTGAAAATGACCATCGTGTTGTCTTCTACGCCATTATCTTTTAATGCTTGCATAATTTCACCCACCGACCAATCGATTTCCATCATCACGTCACCGTACAACCCAGCGCCGGATTTGCCTTTAAATTTGTCGCTGGCAAATAGCGGCACATGCGGCATGGAATGCGGAACGTACAGAAAAAACGGTTCGTTTTTGTGGCGCTTGATAAAATCGACCGCGTGCTCGGTATACCAGGTGGTCAACATGGCTTGTTCTTTGTCCGTAACGCGTTCGATGGTAACGCTGTCATTTTCCCAAAACCACAACGGCCATTGGCTCCAATACTCGGGATTTTCCGGGTGGAATTCCCACATATCGTTCGAGTACATGAGGCCGCACGATTCATCAAATCCGCGTGCCGGCGGTCGCGTTTCCGGCTGATCGCCAAGATGCCATTTACCAAACACTCCGGTTGTGTAACCGGCTTTTTTTAAAACCTCTCCGAGTGTAGCGAATTTGGGATCGAGCCCCCAGGCTTCCGGTGGATGCGCGCCAAACACTTTGGTGCGGCCCGGATAGCAGCCGGTCATCAACGCCGAACGCGATGCCGAGCATACGGCTTGCGGTACGTAAAAATTGTTAAATCGACTGCCTTCCGCAGCCAGTTTTTGCACATTGGGTGTGGAATAGGTCGGAGATCCGAACGGAACAAAGTCGCCCCAACCGGAGTCATCCAAAAAAATAATGACCACGTTGGGCTGAGAAGAACGGTCCGCACAGCTTGGGAAAAGCAGACAAACTGAGGCGACCAGCATTAAAAGCAGCACAATCTGCTTTGTGTTCATAATACTCTCCCATAAATAGTTGTTTATTATCAGATGTTCAGACTGGTTTTTCACCGTTGACTTGCAAACTTGCGATATTGCATAAACTGCGAATATTCAAGCTGGATTTGACTCATTTGAAGGTACAGAATCAAGTGTTGTTTCGCTTTTACGGTGCATGGCCTGCTCTAAAACATCGTTGCGAAACAGCACGATCACAAACAACAAAATCATGCCAACGACAATTAGCGCATCGGCTACATTATAATGCCACGGGTAATCCAGAACATCGCGCCAGTGCATGTGAATAAAATCGACGACAAACCCAAAACGTAGCCGATCGACAAGATTTCCGAGCGCGCCACCCAATACGAGAAAAAAGGGTAAATGATAAAAAAAAGGTAGAGAGCGAATGCGCCATATCATAAAAAGAATAGCCGCCATCGCAACGAGGGTCATACCAGTGAGGGCATAATGCTTTAAACTCGCCGATTGCTCGTTCAAAAAACCAAACACCATACCGCGGTTTTCGACATAGGAGAATTCCAAATAGCCGTCCAAAATAACGACCGAACCTTCTCCTTTGACGTTGCTGAGTACCCATTGTTTGGAAGCAAAATCGGCAACAAATCCGAGCAGTAGAATAAGACCTAACAGAATAAACTTTTTTTCAACTTTCACAGGCGATCCGAAAAATTTGTAAAAAGTATAGTTTAAAAGTGATCTCACAAAGCCGCTAAGCCATGAACACGCGGCACTTGAACGATAAGCGAATTTGAGGCTGTTCCTTGACTAAAATTTGCGCAAACAAGCGTCTATTTTTAGGCTTCAATGCTGGCCTGTGGCTCTGCATCGGCATACGGGTCCTCTCTGATCGTTTCGGCGCCGTGAGTAAGCCGTTTGAGTTTTTTCAAAAATACGAGCAACAGCAGTCCAAAAAGCACGCAAAATACAAATATGCCGGTAAACACTTCGAGTTCTCCAGCAGTGGTGGCAAACTCGCCCACGAGTCCGGCAAGTTTGTTACCCAGGCCGGTGGCGGCAAAATAAACGCCCATCATGATTGAGGCATACTTGACCGGCGCCACTTTGGTGATAAACGACAAGGCCACGGGAGATAAACAGAGCTCGCCAATCACTTGTAACAAATAGGACAAAATTAACCAAAACAACATGGCTTTGACACCGGTTTGCGCTTGCAAGGCCGCGCCAGTCATCATTAAAAAGCCGGTGCCGGTAATGATGATTCCCACCGCCATTTTAAACAACGACGACGATTCTTTGCCTTTTTTGCTGCGCTTGGTCCAAAAACTTGCCACCACAGCACCCAATACCACGACAAATAACGCAGGCACGGACTGGAACCAACTGGCCGGAATTTCCCAACCCAATACCACGCGGTTGACTTTTTCTTCGGTGTACAAATTCATCAGTCCGCCGGCTTGCTCATAAGCGGCCCAAAAAATAATCACAATCAAAAAGGAAATCAGCAGCACCACGATGCGGTCTTTTTCAATTTTGGTCAACGGTGCTTCTTTGTTGGTGCCTTCGATGCGTTTTGCGGGTGTATAGTTGCCCACGTCTTTGAGATATTTTTGTCCCCAAATATAAACCACTTGTCCCAAAAGCATACCGATTCCGGCCAGGGCAAATCCCAAATGCCAATTGTGAACCTCGCCCACATAACCCACCAGCAACGGCGCCGCAAATGCACCAATGTTGATGCCGATATAAAATATGGTAAAGCCTTCATCTCGGCGGGGATCCCCTTCGCGATACAATCCGCCAACCATGGTTGAGATATTGGGTTTGAGGCAGCCGACACCCGAGATGATCAGCGCCAACCCGCCGTAGAAAGCAGCCAAACTATTCACTGCCAGCAACAACTGGCCGGCGGCAATGAGCATCCCACCGAGAAATACGGTTTTCTTTTGTCCCAGAACCCGGTCTGCCAAAATACCGCCGGGAATGGACATGAGATACACCAGCATGGTATACCAGCCGTACAAAGCCAGCGCGCGCGTGGCGTCCCAGCCCATGCCGGGATTGGCGCCCATACTTTCCTTTGTCAGGTACAATACAAGAATGGCGCGCATGCCATAAAAGCTAAAGCGCTCCCACATTTCCGTAAAAAACAGAACGATTAATCCTTTGGGATGACGAGTCTTCATGGGTACTCCGTTTTCGATGACAGTGAGCGACTTGCAGAATGGTGTAAATTTAACCTTTTATATGAAAAATTCCACCTTTTTCGCAAAACTGTTGCAGTGCCATCGCCTTGAAAAATTACCGAGACAGGTTCAATTTTTCCTTTAAACTATAATGTCAAGTTTTTCTTCTGTTGGGACAGGAAAGCGTCAACAACGCCTGGTTTGATTACGAATGCATGATGAAATTTCCGGCGGAATTTGTCTCGGAGAGATAATGAAACAGGACATGTGTTCGTTTTTTAAGAAAAGACGGTCAGCTAAAATTATCCGATAAAATGCAGCACTGATCGTCCATGAAATTTTTCATGGACGATCAAGAAATCATTAATGTTGATGAAATGCCGCCGAAACAAATTTGAGCACTTCCGGCAACGACTCGCGCCAATACGTCCAATTGTGTGCGCCATCCCGAATGCGGAACTCGTGCGGAATCTTGCGATTGCGCATGGCAATATGAATCAGCGAATTACCCTCGTATAAAAAATCATCATCACCGCAGTCGATGTACCAACGCACGGCTTTTAAACTGTCCTCCGGCATAGTTTCCACCAAATATACGGCGCTGTAAGTTTTATAGTACGATTCGAGTGTAGCGTCGCTTACTTTGACATCTTTGTCGCCATACCAGTGCATACGTTCTTTAAGCTCTTGCGGACTTTTGGGGCCAGTTGCCGCACTAAGCGGGCAAGCCGATGAAAACAAAGAGGGCCGGTGCAGTGCATAGGTGAACGTGCCCTGCCCACCCATAGACAGTCCGGCCACGGCACGGTAACGTTTTTTGCTTTTGATGCGATAGGTGCTCTCGACAAACGGCATAAAGTCTTGAAAGAAAAAATCTTCGTAACGCCATTCACCTGAAATGTCGTTCCAATAACCCCGGTGACCTGTATCGGCATCCGGCATCACAATAATCATCGGCGTTGCCAGACCTTTGTTAATCGCTTTATCCGCAAGGTGCTGCACTTCGCCAAACTGCACCCAGCCGGTTTGGTCATCGCCGGCGCCGTGTAACAGATAGAGCACCGGGTAGGAGCGCTCAGAGGTGTCATAGTCCGGAGGTAAATAGAGGGCGTATTTGCGTTCCATGTTTAAAATGTTGCTGGTCATGGAAAGATTGTCGAACACTTTGCCGGTTTGGGCCATTACCATAACGGTTGTCGCCACGATTATCAGACATATCAAACAAAACGTACGGGCAGAATGGTCAATGCGCTTCATACATTACTCCTTTAGTTTCTATCATGCCACTCCTTGCCGTTACAACACCATTTTAACGGTTGGAATATTTTGCAGCATCACAAAAATGCGATTGCGTTCTTTTTCACTCTCCACCTTAACCGCGCAGTGAAACGATACATATTTTCCGGTGGTACTTTTTTTCGACGGACGAATGGTATACTCGTAATTCTCCAGAATGATGCGGACGTTTTGGGGGATGAGTTTACGATCCGAGCCAATGATTTTATAATCCCATGTGCAGGGATAGGTGATTTCGGGTTTGTCCGGGAAAGAATTCAAAATATGATGTTATACTAATATTCTCATACATAAGCCAAGTGCAAACAGATTTCTGCATCGCGCAAAATGCTGTCTTTATTTAAGCAACAAAATCTGTTGAACTGAAATTTAAGGTGGCGGAGATTTGTGAAAAAGTTGACCCAAAAGTTTTCGCCTATTTTTTTCCAACCGGCAAAGCCCGATACTTGATTTTTGCCAGCCGTTTTGGAATACACGGTTGAAAAAAATCAAGTTTTTGTCATCGTTGAACAACGAGCGAAGCGATGCGCTTTCTATTTTTGAATCCAGTCTAATGCTTGTTTTTCATCGGTGAATACATTCATAAAGTATCCGGCATTTCGGAACACGGTTTCCACAAACTTCCATTGCGCCAAGTCATCATCTTTTCTCACCAGGATGGCATGTTTGGAACCCAGCTTGAAACCAAATTTCGCAAGTTTTGAATAAGCAGTATCATAATCATCAAATACTTCCACTTCTCGTTTCCCGGATTGGCGGAAATCAGCAAAAAAGTTGTTAAAATCCCACTCTATTGCTTTTTGTATCGATTTTTTCATGAGCTCGGAGAGACCTTTGGTTTTCACCGGCCCATAAAAACGTGCGAGCACGAAACCATTTCCCTTTTCAATTTCTATACTAAAATCTGACATACAATTCCACATAAATCCACTTCCAGCTAGATGCGTTTAACCCTGTTGTGCATTTGATTTGTCGGGTGTTCCAGCACTCCGAGCTGGACTAAAATGATGCTTTGGGCTTGCACAGCTTTTTTAAATGCGAGAAAACATGGAGACCAACGGTGCTCCGGCAGTCTCCAAAGTTGATCGCCCTATTTTACAAATAGCATTTTGATAGAATCTCTAAACTGCATAGATTTAGTTTGTACCAAAAGCTGCGCCAGGTAAATCCCGGTTGGGGCTGTGTCGCCATTTTCTAACGTCCCATTCCATGTCACTTTGTGCTCTCCGGATGATTGCACGGTATTGACCAATCCACGTATGCGTTCGCCCTTCATGTTGACGATGTACAATTCCACATGAGCATTGGAGGGCAGCGAATAGGTAATAGTCGTGCTGGGATTAAAGGGGTTGGGAAAATTTTTCACCAGCCCAAATGATTTGGGTGCGGTTTTATCTTCCTTGGCAACATGCGTGCCCGGACCATAATGCGATACACCATTGTCGGTAGCCACCCAAAGCGTGCCGTCTGTATCCAGCACCAAATCCAAAATGTTATTGCTGGCCAGGCCGTCTTCAGTAGTAAATGTAGTGAATTTAACGCTTTCATTATCAATGCCAAATTGTCCAAATTCGTACTCGAAACGATCCAGTCCGTTGGGCGTGCCGATCCAGGCGACCTGATTTTCACCTTTTACGATGGCTTGAACGGTGTCGTTCACCAAACCCTCGAATGTCGTAAAAACACTCCAACCGCCTTTGGTCTCGGTGGAATCGTGAAAGCCAAATCCTTCCTCCGTACCAAACCACTGCGAACCGTCACTGTCCATGAACACGCATAACACATTTGGGGAATACAGCCCGCTCCACTCGGCACTGTAGGGGCTCGGCGCGGTGATGGCATCGATACTATCCGGAATGGTTCGCAATCGAGAAACGCCGTTGCGCTCATTTTCCTGGCCATTAACCGTACAAATATATTTCCAGCCGCCTTGCGGGTCCACGCCAATGTCGGTCACATTATCCCAGGCCAGTGGCGGGTCGGATTCGCGGTCAAAATTGCGCCATTCGGAACCTGTAAAGAGCGATACACCATTTTGTGTGCCAAACCAGCGCTGGTGGCGTAGCGTATCTACTGCTGCAACTGTAACTTTGTTGCTGATCAAGCCGGTGTTATCGGTACGATACGGGGTGGCTTGTGTTACGGCGTCAATTGAAGGGATGGCGAATACGGAAATTCCGTTATCCGTGGCGATCCACAACTCCGGGCCGTAGGAGGTGATTTCAAAGGCAATGTCATTAATTTTATTATCTGCAAGAGTTTGCTTGGTATCTTGTTTTTCATAGGTCACCCAGGTGGTGCCGTCAAAAGCGGACAATCCCTTGTCGGTACCAAACCACTTGTTGCCATTGGCGTCTATGACAATGGTGCGAACAGAATTACTCGCCAGTCCGCTGTTTGAAGTATTAAAGGTTGTCCATTGTGCGGCAGAAAGAGCAGTGGCAACAAGAAAAATAAGCATCATGTAAACGGTAGCTTTGGTTCTCAATAGTAAATCCTCCATAAATTAGTGAATCGATTTTTTTTTATCTGCAATAGTTATAAACAAAGATACAGGGATTGGAGCTGGCCCTTCCGTTGCCAGATAGCTATTGTTGTGAGGGCGTACACGATTAACAGTAAAAGTTTTTTTCAATACTAAAACTAGACAATATTGCTCGAGATAAAATTGTGAACTCGCCACTTGTGGGCAGCGTTAAGGGATTGCCAGCCCTATCGAGCGCACCTGAGAAATTGATTTGTAATGTGTGGTGAGCTTGATTGCAAAACGCTCAAACTTACAAATATCCCGTTATTTGTTCAAGATGTTTGTTGCTAACGGGATCAATCAACAAAAGCATAATCTAATCCACAAGTTAGCAGCAATTTAGGTCTAATCTCAAGTAAAAGAATGTAAAGTTTTGGATGCATAGTGATTTTTGAGGCGTTGAAGAGCGCAGGAAAGGAGAGTGGCGCGGTCTTGCTGAAAAAGCTGGAAAGAGAATTTTGCCGCGCCCCGTACTACAATCCAATAAATGACGCCAGGCTTGTGGTTACCGGTTGCACCACTCGCGTTTTCATCACTTCGTTGAACAAAATGGCCAGCTTTTGGCGTTGGCTGACGAAGGCGCGCCCTAAAAACGGATTATATCCCCGTGCCTCAAGCTGATTTAAAATGCCGCGGTAAATTCGGCTGGCCGAATAGATCGCAAATTGCGAATCGCGATCCAATATAGGGATGCCGGGTTTGGCATCTTCAAAATAACGATGCGCACGTTCTACCTGAAAGCGCATAAATTTGTACATGTTTCGATTGAAATTTTCATGAACAAAATCATTCTCGTCCAATCCAAATTCACGAATTTCTTGCAGGGGAAGATAGATGCGATTCATCTGTTTATCTTCTTGAATATCGCGTAAAATATTGGTCAGTTGCATGGCAATTCCAAGCTTTTCAGCGTAAACGAGAGCGTCTTTATCTTTATAGCCCAAAACATGAGTCATCATCAATCCGACCACTCCAGCAACGCGATAAGCGAATTCGTACAAATCGGCAAAGGTTTCGTAGCGGTTTTTCAGCAAATCCATTTTCACGCCATCCAGTAGATCGAGGGGATATTGCATGGGAATGTCTCGTTTTGTAGCAACCTGAATAAACGATTTGAGCACGGGATGCTCGGATTCGCCGCGGCGGTAGGCAATATTCAATTCTCGCGCTACGGAGGCGAGTTCCTCAAAAAGCTCGGCATCGGCACGATTTCTGGGATTGTCGACAATATTATCCGCGTATCGACAATAGCTATAGAGCCCAAATGTATTCCACCGTTTTTCTTTAGGCAAAATTTGCGATGAAAAATAAAAACTTTTTGAAAAATGTGCAGTTTGGGATTTGGCGTATTCGAACGCCGCTTGCATTGATTTGTCTTTAAACTTGTTCATGACACAACTCCAAGCAATGTCAAAAAAATGTCTAACATTTGTATACTGTAAACACCATTTCAACCGCAAGTCATTCCCAGAAAATAAATAAATTTAAAGGGATACATGTTTTAACAGCAACTTTCGTGTGATAATTCGAAAATAGAGCAGCAAAATAGGAGTCAAGCGCGAATTTTTTGTCGTCGAGTCTGAATAATCCCTTCGGCTGAATAAATAGCCAGGGCGATCCAAATAAAGCAAAATCCGATAAATCGCACCTGGCTAAATGATTCATCATACACCAAAACCCCAAGGAGTAATTGTAACGTTGGAGCAATGTATTGCAGCAGGCCAAGTGCCGTAAGCCTAATACGGCGAGCGGCTGCGGAAAACAACAACAGTGGCGTGGCAGTGACGGCTCCGGCTCCGGCAAGCAACATTGTGGTAAGCGCTCCGCTGTGCAAAAACGCAGCGTTGCCGGCGCGCTCAAACATAAAAATGACGAAAAGCGCCGGAATACATAAAAACGCGGTTTCAACGCCCAGCCCCTCCAACGAGCCGAGCGGCGCGATTTTTCTTAACAGTCCATAGGTGCCAAAGGATGCCACTAAAATCAGCGCAATCCATGGAAAGCGACCATAATTGATAGTGAGATAAATTACGCCAGCAACGGCCAGTAAAATGGAGAGCGTTTGTCCCAGCCGCAGGCGCTCTCGCAAGAAAATCACGCCGAGCAGCACACTAAATAGCGGATTTATAAAGTAGCCGAGACTCGCTTCCACAATAAGATTGTGATTTACCGCCCAAATAAACGTTAACCAATTGATCGCAACCAAAAGACCCGAGAGAAAAGAAATAGCTACCAACCGCGGTTGAAAATAAATACGGCGCAGCCATTCCCAATCATTGCGCAACATTAAAATGAACACGACAAAAATAAGCGACCAAACGATTCGATGCATTAAAATTTCGTACGTGCTAACATGGTTGAGCAGTTTCCAATAAATGGGAAATACACCCCATAAAAAATAGGCGATGGTACCGTATATGGTTCCTTTATTCATAAGCTCCCTTGCAAATTTTATAAATAACGCCATTCTTTTTTATATTTACAAGGTGTTTTGAGCTAAAAATTGATGCAGAAATCCCTTTTACTCGTGCGCTAAAATTTATATATTTTTTGGCTTGTCTTTGCAGGCTCAAACACTTAAAACTTGGGAGAGAGTCATGCGTCAACTATGTATACTTTTTTTGCTGATGTCTCTGTGTGTTATCCACTGCTCTTACTTTGCCGAACCCGCGAACGAGGTGCAATTGCCGTCCATTTTTAGCAATAATATGGTATTGCAGCAGAACGAGCCGATTCCCATTTGGGGTAAAGCTACACCGGAAGGCAAAGTAACTGTGCTTTTGAATAAAACAAAGCGCGGAACGACTGCCAACGAGGACAGTACCTGGAGCCTTGAATTGCCGGCCATGGAAGTTGGAGGTCCGCATAAATTACAAATAGTAGGCAAGGATACGATTACGTTTGAGAATGTGATGGTGGGCGAAGTTTGGGTCTGCTCCGGCCAGTCTAATATGCAGTGGCAGGTAGCTCAATCTCAATATGCCGAGCGGGAGATAGCCGAGGCAACCTATCCGGACATTCGTCTGTTTACTGTTGAGCGCACAACCAGCATCAATCCGCAAGAGGATGTTCAAGCGGATGCATGGGAGGTTTGTTCGCCGGAGACTGTGCCTACATTTTCTGCGGTGGCCTATTTTTTTGGAAGACATTTGCTTGAAGAGCTTCAAATACCGATCGGTTTGATTCATTCATCCTGGGGTGGCACAGTTGCCGAAGCATGGACGGCTCCGGATTTTTTAGGTCAAATGGAAGATTTTGCTCCGGCCTTGCTTCAATTGCAGTCTACGGCCCAAAGCGAGGAAAAAGCCCGCAGCGCTTATGAGCAACAGTTGCAAGAGTGGCAAGAAGCGGTCGATTCCCTAGTAGCTGCCACACAATCCGGCCCAAACTGGCAAAGCGCACAAGTGAATGACTCGAGTTGGCAGCAAATGACATTGCCGGTGCTGTGGGAAAGTGCTGGACTGGCTAATCTCGATGGCGTTGTCTGGTTTCGCAAAACAGTGCAAATTGCGGATTCTCTCGCTGAGGAATCGTTAATATTGAGCCTAGGCCCCATTGATGACCAGGATGTTACCTATTTTAACGGCCAAAAAATTGGCGAAACCAACCTCTACGATATACCGCGAGAATATAAAGTGCCCGCCGATATCATTCAAGCCGGAGAAAATATTATTGCAGTGCGAGTGCTGGACACCGGCGGTGGCGGTGGAATTTGGGGCACACCTGAACAAATGTATTTACAAAGCCAAAACGACACAAAAATTGATCTCCCCGGAAATTGGCTGTACAAGGTTGGTGCTACGCTTCAAGACGTACCGCCACGGCCACAAACGCCGGACAGCCCCAATCGTCCCGCTGTGCTTTATAATGCGATGATCGAACCGTTAATGCCGTTTGCCATTCGCGGCGTCATTTGGTATCAAGGCGAGAGTAATGCGGGGCGTGCTTTTCAATATCGTACTTTATTTCCAACTATGATCGAATCGTGGCGCGCCAATTGGGGACAAAGTGATTTCCCATTTTTATTTGTTCAATTGGCTAATTTTCGCGCCCGCCAAACGCAGCCCGTGGAAAGTGAATGGGCCGAGCTGCGTGAAGCGCAAATGATGACTCTGGCATTACCCAATACGGGCATGGCCGTGATTATCGATATTGGCGACGCCGAAGATATCCATCCGCGAAACAAGCAAGATGTGGGCAAGCGGCTTGGATTGATCGCCTTGGCTCAAGTTTATGATCGCGATGTTATCTATTACGGGCCCACGTACGATTCGATGAGCATCGAGGACAATCAAATCCGCTTGGAGTTTGATTTTGTCGACGGTGGCTTGATGGCCAATGCAGACGAGCTGGAGGGCTTTGCGATTGCCGGAGAAGATAGCTCTTTTGTTTGGGGAAACGCCGCAATTGACGGTGAGACCGTTGTGGTGTCGCATCCGGATATCGAAAATCCACAAGCCGTGCGATACGGCTGGGCCGATAACCCGCTGGGCAATTTGTATAACAAAGCCGGTTTGCCAGCGTCGCCGTTCCGCACAGATGATTGGGAAGGAATAACAAAAGACGCAAAGTAGGAATGCCTGTTCCTGTTAAAGTTGATTGTGATCGAATTTATTCTGAATTGACATATCCTTTTCAGGAAAATCAGTCAAGACTGAAAAAAGTTCGACCAGGTATTTCTGCAATTGCGACGGGATGAAAAAATCAAAAGTTTATTCAGGCGGTAACAGGGGGGGCACAAAAAAACCCCGACGTCAAGTCGGGGCAACAGTCTTAGAGCATCGAAACTTTGGTTGCCTGCGGTCCCTTGGGTCCTTGTTCAACTTCAAATTGAACTTGGGCACCATCCTCCAGAGTCCGATAGCCATCGCCAACAATGGCTTTGTAGTGGACAAAAACATCGTCGCCCTGTTCTCTGGTGATGAATCCGTAGCCTTTTGAACTGTTAAACCATTTTACAGTTCCCTTTTCCATAGAGCCTATCCTTACTTATGAATCTGTGTTTTGTACAACTTGTTTCAGTCTGTCCGGGCAAAAAAAAACGCGTCAAATAGCACAGCACATCATGCTATAATCCGCGAATTTCTTTTTTTTTCGAGTCTTTAAAAACAATATCATCAGATACAGAGAGACTTAAACGTGTACATGAATTACGACAATAATTTACATTCTTTTACTTTAAAATGCAAATATAAAAATATTTTTCAGGATTTTATCGCTCGAAAACATTGCGCTTTTTGGTGAATATTCGTCGACTTTATAAATTACATTGATGGATTTTGATTTTTTGATCGAAATTCATGCCGAAATGCCCTAAAGTAGAAAATCATACAGGTGAGCACGAGGGCCACATAAATCGCTGCAAATAACATGACACGTTGCATATGAAAAAAGTCCGACAGCCGTCCTATAGTCATATTGCCAACGGTTACGCCAGCGCCAAGATGACACGCCCAAATTAGCGATTGTCCTGTGGAACGCCAGCGTGCGGGCACAAGACGATGCAAAAAGTCAGTGACCGATACCCAAAATAGTGAAAGCGTGATGCCTTGCAACATCCCGAAAAATACAGCAACCATGGGATTGGAGATGATACTGTAAAGCAACAACCGCAATATTGCTACCACCAGCACGCTCACTAGCAGTGGGGGCGATCCAAATCGGCCAACCAACCGGCGGCCGAGGAAAAAGAATGGGAGCTCACTTAGTGCCTGGACGGCAAACGCGAGGCCGACGATATGATTTCCGGCACCAATATCGTGATAATACAAATTGATAAAGAGATAAAGCGGTGCCGCGCCAATCCCATAAAATACAAGCAATAAGAGAAATAGAAATATTTTCTTCTCCGCAAATACCTGTAGTACAGAGGATAAGGAATAATTGTGTTGGCTGTCTGGCGGTGTGTCTGGCTTTTTTAGAAACAAGGTGATCAAGAGTGTAACAAAGTAAAAAATGGTGGCTGTAGTAAAAATATGACTCAGGTCGCCATGCAGTAAATACTGTCCCATAAGAATGGTACCGACCGCCCAACCAAAAGAGCCCCAAACACGCAAGGAGCCGAAGGAATGCCGCGGCGATTCGAGAATGTGCTGCAAGGCCAAACTGTCAAACAGTGTGCCCAAAGGATGGTGAAAAAATGCAAGAATGAGGATATAAGCGAGAATAAAAAGATACAGTTCAATAAACTGCAATCCGAACAGCAACAACATGGAACCAAACAAGGCGAGTTGCAAAACGCGTCGATTCCCCTGGCGGTCGGCCAACAACCCCCAAACCGGCACCACAAAAAACAGCATCACCTGGTACGTTCCGGCAATGATGCCAACTTGAGTTCCGCTAAATCCCTTTTCGATAAGATACAAATTGTAAAACGGTAACCAAATGGACAGGCTGGCATAAAACAGAAAAAATAAGGTACCAATTAACAGACTTTTGACTCTGAGAGACACGTAAACTCCACGCTGAATATTATGAAATTATTACAAACAGCAAATATAATTAAATTTATTGTTAGGAGTGCAAATTTTGTCTATCCCCATAAAAAAAGCAGACAGATTTTATAATCTGTCTGCTTGAAATTCTTGAGCAAGTAGCTACCTAGGCGACACTGGCTTTAGGTATACGTTCAATCAAGTCAAACATTTCATTTTTGTTTTCTTGGCCAATGGTAAAGGCATCCACATAATTCTGTTTTAAAGTAAACTCTAAACAGGCATCGACGCGATCGCGCAATTGGCCGGCGCCAAATATTTTCATGCCGATGACTCCCTTGCCATCGTTGTGCATTCGTTCTAGTACCGGAACCACCTTTTCTACCGTGTCGTCCATGCGCGCGCCAAACGGATTGATACGCGCCAAATCGACTTGAACCCAATCCGAGTTCGCCGCTGCTTCCAAAGCGCCCAAAGAATGACACGACACGCCATGCGCGCGCACGATTCCCTGTTCGCGTGCTTTGGCCAGCACTTCCATTCCTCCTGCTTTTACCTCAGGCCAGTTCGGATCGGTCATGAAATGCAGCAGTACAATATCCAAATAATCGGTGCCAATTTCTTTGCGAAAGCGATCCAAATCCGCTTGCATCTCCTCCGCGGTTGTGGCATGCGTTTTTGTGAGAATGACTACCTTTTCGCGGGGCACTCGTTTTAAAGCTTCCTTTAAATGCGGATGGGTGCCGTATTGATCAGCAGAATCCCAAAAATTTATGCCGCGCTCATACGCCATATTCAACAGATCGGCCACGCCCTCAATACCTAACTTGCGAGTTTGAGCCGAGCGGCGATTAACACCATGCGTGCCCGTTCCCATAGCCAATCGCGACACCTGAATTCCGGTTTCTCCCAACGTTACAATGTCACTGGCGTACTTTTTTGTGGGCTCGGTAAACGCGGTTCCTGAAAACGGCAAGATAGCTGCTGCTCCGGCGGCAGCAGAGTATTTTATAAAGTCACGTCGTTTCATGCGACACTCCTATATTTTCCTTTGTTATAGTTGAATTTGTACTAACGAAATATTTCCATCAGATATTTCCAAGGTTTATCACGCTCGCTTCTTGCTTATAATTATGCGCGAGGATGGCTGGAATAGTAAATTGCCATATGATGTTTTTAGCTGTTCATAAAGCAGAAAAATAGAAAAAATGTCAGCACATTTGATTATTACAGACATTAGACAAGAGGCAAAATTGAAGACTGTATTACATAGAGCAGATACACGCGGCTTTTTTGACTATAACTGGCTGCAAACCTACCATACCTTTAGTTTTGGCAATTATCACGATCCGGAACGCGTCCATTTTGGGCGTTTGCGCGTTTTGAATGATGATACGGTGGCGCCAGGACAAGGATTCGGCACGCACCCGCACGACAATATGGAGATTGTGACGATTGTGCTTTCCGGCGAATTGGCCCACAAGGACAGCGCCGGGCATGAAATGACTATTGGCGAAAATGAGGTGCAAATCATGTCCGCCGGCACGGGTATCAAACATTCTGAGTATAATTATTCGGAAACACAAGCGGTGAGCTTGCTGCAAATTTGGGTATTCCCTGATGCCAAAGATTATGAACCACGATATGACCAAAAATGGTTCGATCCGGAGGAACGGAAAAACAATCCACAACTGTTGGTAGCGCCGGAAGGACAAGACTCGGCACTGTGGCTGCATCAACAGACCTATTTTTCGCGCGCTGAATTTACTCAAGATACCTCGCTGGATTATTCCTTGCAGACGCAAGATTTTGGATTGTATATTTTTATGATCAAAGGCAGCGCCGAGGTTGCAGGTGAAGAGTTAAATGCACGCGATGGTTTAGGGGTGTGGGATACAAAAAATGTAGCGGTGAATGCCAAGCCGGATACGGATATACTTTTTATTCAAGT
The DNA here is from genome assembly GCA_964414825.1 of uncultured Cytophagia bacterium. Taxonomy (GTDB): domain Bacteria; phylum Zhuqueibacterota; class Zhuqueibacteria; order Residuimicrobiales; family Krinioviventaceae; genus CAYPZM01. The sequence continues at coordinate 18,011 of CAYPZM010000067.1, forward strand.
GCCTATGCACTAAAAGGGAATGTGCGTTTTATGCGCACATTCCAATTCATCAGGATTGCATTGGTGCGACCCGATCTTCCTCAAGGTCGAGCTTTAAAGAGAGAAACGAGAGCATATCTTTTAAAGTTAAAATGCCAATCAGCTTGTCTTTATCCAACACCATTAAACGACTGCTTTTATTCTGTTTCATCATATTGAGAGCGCGATTGGCATCGTCATCGGCCTGAATGGTGTTCGCATCGCTACATTCGTGCATAAATTCTTCAACTTGATGTTCACTCCATTCATCTTTCGGCAAACCTTTTATGTCTTTGGTAGTCACGCAGCCTCGAACC
>CAYPZM010000068.1:0-17726 GCA_964414825.1 uncultured Cytophagia bacterium
CACCATCATCGCGCCGACCTATTCCAAAAGCGACCGGCCGAATTTGTGGCATTTGCCGGAAGCCGAACAGGGACCAACCTATGAACTGCGCAACCGGCAAAAATACGCCAGGGAAGAGCTGCATCCGCTGGAATTCCCACAAGCCGAAACGGCGGAAACGTACAATCAGTTCTGGCAGCAAGCCAAAGGCAGCGCTTGTTCGTGGCTGTATTTTCCGGCGCGGCTTAAACCGATTCGCATCAACGATTTGTGGTGTTTTGCGGCAAACCAAACTTTCGTTGCGGTCCGGCCGCTGACCGAAGAATCGCGTGTCGTTTCGCCTTCAAACCAAATTATTGAGAATCTGGATCGGCAGCCAAAACGTTTCTTTCAGGATTACCATGTGCTGGTGTTTCCGGGGCACATTTCCGGTTTTGTGCTGGAAACGGCGGAAGCATCCGAGTACACATCGCTTGAGGCATTTGCCAACGCCGTTCAGCAACAATCCAAACTGGACACCTCCGCCCTCACCTCCAACGTGCAGCTCAGCTATACCAGTCTCGCCGGCGATAAAATGGACATGCAATACCGTCCGCAAGGTTTGCGCTGTGCGGCCCGCATTAACGGCGAGGTGCAGGATTGGGATAACTGGACAAATGGCGCCGTTTATTCGAGCCCCTATATTACCGTAAAAAATGGCCGGATGGAGATGAATAATGGCCAAACAGGATATGCGGTGGAATTTGGAGAGGGTGTTCCTGTCTGGACGGTTAATCAGCCATAATTGAAACTGAACCGGTTTTCGTGTCATTCCACGAGGCCATTCAAAAAAGCGTTGTTTTTTCGCCTCCAAAATACTACTATATTTGTATTGCAAATTGGAAAAGAGAAACCGCTATGCCTATCCGCAAAATTCTGCATATTGCGCCGGCCAATACGTCCAATGTGCCCTGGCAGTTGGTTCAAGCCGAGCGCCAACTGGGGTTTGAAAGCCGGTTGGTGACTCTGTTTACGGATCCTCGAAATTACGAGCAGGACATCTGCCTGAATTTGCCATTCATCGATATGGCGCCAACGCGCTGGATTAAACGCTTTGTCTCAAATCCGGATAAACTGCGCGTAGTGAATGTGGCGCCGGTTCCGGATCACATTCCCATAGAATGGCGACCGCACTCTTTTGTGGAAAAGATGCTGGTGAATGTTCGCGATCGGATGTGGCGGGCCAACGTAGAATCCGCTATTCAACAGTACCGCTTGGACGAGTTTGATTTTTATCAACTGGATGGCGGTCTCGGTCTGTATCGCAACGCATCCTTTATTCAACGCATGAAAGCGGCGGGAAAACCGGTCATTTGCTGCTACACCGGCAGTGACTTGCGTACGCGAGGTGTCATCCCGGTCATTGATCGTCTATCCGATTTAAATGTCACGGTCGAATTTGACCATCTGCAATTGCACCCCGACATTCATCACGTTTTTTTCCCGTTCGAAACCTCACCGTTTGAGCTGCATCAACACCATAAAAATGACAAACCGGTTCGCATCGGACATGCGCCCACCAATCGTGCCGCCAAGGGCAGCGATGTAATTATTCCCATTATAAAAGAGCTAGAAAACGAGCTCGACACCGAAACCGTTCTCATTGAAGGTTTGCCGTACAAAGAAGCCTTGAAACTCAAACAATCGTGTGATATATTTGTGGATCAAATCGGTGATTTGGGCTACGGCATCAATTCGCTCGAAGCCTTTGCCATGGGCATTCCGGCTTGCTCGTGTTTGGCTCCTGGATTTGCGGAAATGTATCCGGATCATCCGTTTGTTGATATTGATGCACAATCTTTAAAAGAAGCCATCACGCGTTTGGTAAGCCACCCGGAACGGCGTCGCACTATAGGGCAGGAGGGACGGCAGTGGGTGCACCGCATGCACAATGCCCAACGTGTTGTCGAAAAGATACATTCGCTGGCGGATATAACCCGGCAGCGGGAGGAGATATTATGAAATCAATATGTGTTTTAATATTAGTTTTGGCGCCCTGTTTTTTGATGGCCCGAGACGAATTGGTCATATTTTCCGATAGTCCGGATGGCGACGAACTTTATGATTCTTCCTGGGGCTATGTCTCGCCACCCAGCGAGCTCGAGCTGGCCGGCAACAATGACAAATTTCCGGTGGAAACCGATGTCGTTTTTCAAGGCGCGCACAGCTTGCGGCTGCGCTGGACTTCGAATCCGGGTGGCGATTGGGGCATGGCCCTGGCTTCTTCGGGCTGGAGGGGCATGGACTTTACCCAATACGACAGCCTGGTGTTGTGGATGAATTCAGGCGAGTTTATCGATTATCGTGATTTGCCTCAACTGGCTTTGGAGGATTTGAGCAATACCAAAAGTGATCGAATTTTACTGGGCGATTTTACGGAAGGCATTGAACATAGCACCGAATGGCAGCGCGTTTCTCTGCCTTTGGAAGCTTTTCAAAATGGCAGCGGTGTGAATTTTGCCCAAATTAAAACAGTGTTTTTTTACCAAAATGAGGCGGATGGGATCGAGCACCTCGCCTATATTGACGAAATGCGCGTGATTCAAAAAGATAACACTTCCGGTGGCATTCCTGAAACACCCACTGGATTGAGCGCCGCAGGTTACGACAGCCGCATTGATCTGCACTGGACGCCAAATACTGAAAAGAACCTTGCCGGCTATTATGTCTTCGCCTCCGAAAGTGAAACCGGCCCATTTGTTCAACTAAATGCGGTGGTGCACGAACCCATGTGGTACAGCGATTTTTTCGGCGATAATGAACAAACGCGTTACTATTACCTTACCGCGGTGAACCGTGATTTTGAGCAATCCCCGCCTTCGGATACGGTCTCGGCGACGTCGAAAGCCATGAGCGAGGCCGACCTGTTGTTGTCCGTGCAAGAAGCTACATTTCGCTATTTTTACGATTACGGTCATCCGGCAAGCGGCTTGGCGCGCGAGCGCAAGGGCTCCGGTAACACGTGCACCAGCGGCGGCACGGGATTTGGTTTGATGAATTTTCCGCTGGCCGTCGAAAATGGATTTATTTCACGAGATTCAGCAGCGGCACGCGTTCTGAAAATCGCGCGGTTTCTCAAGGACAAAGCCGTTCGGCACCACGGCGCCTGGTCGCATTGGATCAACGGCGAAACCGGCGAAATCATCCCGTTTAGCCCCAATGATGACGGCGCGGATTTGGTGGAAACCGCATACGCTATCGAAGGTCTGCTCACGGTGCGAAAATATTTTGACCAGGACACCCCTCTTGAGACCGAAATTCGCACCATTACCACACAACTTTGGCACGAGGTAGAATGGGACTGGTTCCGTAAGGAAACCAACGAGCCGGTGCTTTACTGGCATTGGTCGCCAAGAGTCGGCTGGGAAATGAACATGCCGATTCGCGGATTCAACGAGGCCATGATTGTCTACATTCTCGCTATTGCCTCGCCTACGCATCCAGTGCCCAAATCGTTATATTACACCGGGTGGGCAGGGTCGAACTATAAAAATGGCAACGAGTATTACGGTATCAAACAATTTGTCGGCCCTCCGTATGGCGGTCCGCTGTTTTTTACGCATTACACCTTTTTGGGGGTGAACCCGCACGAGATGACCGATACATTTTGTAATTATTTTGAGAATAATCGTAATATTTCCCTCATTCATCAGGCCTATTGCACGGACAATCCCAAGGATTTCCCGTGCTACAGCAAGGACGTGTGGGGCCTTACGGCCAGTGACAATCCATTTGGCTATTCGGCGCATTCGCCCACCAACGACAACGGCACCATCACACCAACTGCCGCAATCAGCGCAATGCCCTACACGCCGGAAGAATCGCTTGCCGCGCTAAAGTCGTTCTACTACATTCATGGCGAAAACCTCTGGGGCGAGTTTGGGTTCAAAGACGCGTTTAATTGCAGCGAGGCATGGTACGCCGAAAGTTATCTGGCCATCGATCAAGGCACCATCGGCCCCATGATTGAAAATTATCGCACCGGGCTCGTTTGGGAGTTGTTCATGTCGAATGAGGAGATTCAGCAGGCGATCAAGTTAATCTCCAACGTGGAGCAGGAGGAAGAGGAAGCGGATATAAAATCGTACGGACTGCAGCAAAATTATCCCAATCCGTTTAATCCCAGCACCACGATTCAATTTTACTTGCCAAAACGCAGCGAGATCGATTTGCAGGTCATCAATATTTTAGGCGAGAACGTGGCCACTTTGTATGAACAAACCATATTGGAATCGGGCACGCATCGCATTCAGTTTGATGCGCAAAATTTGACCGCAGGCCTGTATGTGTGCCGTCTGCATTCGCAATATTTTACGGACTGGCGCAAAATGGTGCTGGTCAAATAGGGTCAAATGACTATTTGTAGTACACCTTAAGGTATGCTAAAAATTTAAACGCACGATGAGGTCATACGACTTTAACGGAAAGTGATGAAATAACTCGAACTTTATATTGGTTTAAAACTCACCTTAAAGTAGTTGCCTAAACTTCAGAAAACTATAGACTAGGGATCAGCAGATGGCATTTTTAATTTTACACGATGGCAAGCAGAGCCAGTTCGCGGATGCCTACGTCTATTTTGATGAAGACTGTATTCAGGATTACAAGCGAGTATTGGAGCTCTACTTTACGAGAATTCACGAAATCCGCTTTGAGCGCCCGGTAAAAATGAACCAGCTCATCAGAATTACCGCCATGTATGAAGATATTTGTAAACTTGAGGAGGAACCATGAAGATAAGGTTTGTATTGACGCTCATTTTTTCAATAGCAATTTTTGTCGGCTGCGAGCAACAGGATTCGTTCGAGTTTGTCTTTATGACCGATATACACCTGCAACCCGAACGACGTGCTGCCGAAGGCTTTGAAGCAGCTATTGACAACGTGAATGCGCTGAATCCCGATTTTGTAATTACCGGTGGTGATTTGATAATGGACGCACTTGGTGTATCTTTCGAGCGCGCAGATTCACTTTATGACATGTATTTTAATCTTGCCCAAAATTTCAAAATGCCGGTATATAATACGATTGGAAACCATGAAGTTTTTGGTTTGTACACAAACAGTGGTATATCACCGCAACATGCCGAATACGGTAAAACCATGTATCTGAATCGATTGGAGGTTGAACAACCTTACTACTCTTTTGATCATAAAGGCTGGCACTTTATTGTGCTGGATGGGATAGGTTTTGCTCCGGAACGTCGCTATTACGGCTATGTCGATTCGGCTCAGGTGGAATGGTTGAAAAATGATCTCATTTCGGTGAGCGCGAGCACGCCGATTGTTCTCTCTACCCATATTCCGTTGGTCACGGTTTATGGTCAAATGGTCAAAGGTGCCACGTACGGTCTATCCCAGGGCGAAGTGATTGTCAATGCCAAAGACGTACTGGGCCTTTTCGAAAACCACAATCTCAAACTGGTGTTGCAAGGCCATTTGCACGAGGTGGAAGAGATCATTTTCAAAGGAACCCATTTTATTACAGCCGGCGCGGTTTCGGGAGAATGGTGGAAAGGGCCGCGCGATGGGTTTCCGGAAGGTTTTGCTCTGGTTTCAGTGAAAGGAGGTGAGTTTACCTGGTCGTATCAAACGTATGGTTGGCAAGCAACTAACGCAGCAAAAAGTGAATAAATAATAAACATTTGCTGTTAATACCACCCACTAAAAGATTCACAGCTTCAGAGGAGATTCAACATGAAATACGTTTTACTCGTTTTGCTTCTTGTACTGTTTACCACGATGAGCTACGCGGACGTAAAATACACTACAACCACCAAAATGGAATTTGGCGGCACTGTGGGCACGATGATGAACTTGTTCGGCGGCAACAAGCCGGTCAAATCTGTTGATTACTATAAAGGTGACGTGAAACGTACCGACTCATTTGAAGGCGATGACCTGAAGGATTCGCAAATTATTGATTTGGAGAAAGAACTGTTCATTAACGTTGATCACAAAAATGAACAATTCACGCAAATGACTTTTGATGAATGGCGTCAAATGATTGAACAAACATTCGAGCAAATGGGTCAAGAAGGCTCCGAAAGCCCGGAACCGGAAGCTGAAGAGTCCGAGTCGGATGTGGAGTGGGACCTAAAAGTGGATATTCAGGAAACCGGGGAAACCGAAAAAATTGCCGGAAAATCCACGGAAAAAGTAATTTTGACTCTGGATTTGGATGCCGAGGTGACTTCGCAAGAAGAGGGCCAGGAGCCGGAAACCGCCAAAGGTGGAATGGTCGTCACCTCAAACAACTGGTTGTACAAAGGTGAAGATGCCGCGCAAAAAGAAATGCAAGCCTTTAACCAGGCGTTGGTGCAAAAATTGGGCATGGAGCCCGGTAAAGCCAATTTTAAGGAAATGATGACCAAAGTGGTCGAGAGCAATTCTCAACTTGGCGAAGCCATTGAAAAAATGCAAGAAGAAGGCGCCAAGTTGGAAGGCATTGCCATGCGCACCCACACGGTGTACGAAACCAAAGTGGACCCGGAAACCGTGAAAAAAATGAACGAAGAAAAGGCCAAACAACAGAAAGAGGAAGAATCCGAAATTCCAACCTCTGTTGGCGGACTGCTGGGTGGCTTTGGCAAAAAGATGCTGAAAAAACAACTTGAAAAAAAGGACGAGGGCGTCAAAGAACGCAGTACCCTCATGTCCACCACGACTGAAGTTGAAGACTTGTCAACATCTTCGCTGGATGCCTCGCTCTTTGACATTCCTGCTAATTACAAACAAATAGAGCCGGAAACTGAATAAGCTGTTCCGTAAGATATCACCTTTTTTCGTATAGTTTAGAAAAAAACCGGAGGTGCGACACCGCACCTCCGGTTTGATATTAGCAGTAGGGTGGGAGATTATGAACGTTGGCTTGACTTTGGGGAGCGGCGGAGCCCGCGGATTGTGTTACGTCGAGTATTGCAAAGTTTTGGACGAATTTGGCATTCGGCCGTCGATCATTGCCGGAACCAGTATCGGCGCAATATTTGGCGCCTTTTACGCCGCCGGTATTCCGGGCCGGGAGATGGAGGAGCGTCTTCGTAACATTACATTGTTGAAAATTCCGCAGCTCGTCGATTTGCGCGTGTTTATCAAAACCTCGTTATTAAAAGGCCGACGTATTGAGGCGTTTTTTCGTTCCGTGCTGGGATGTGATCGGTTTGAAGACCTGCAAATCCCGCTTAAAATTACGGCAACGGATTTTTGGAACCGTGAAATGGTGGTGTTTGATTCGGGCCCGTTAACGCGCGTCATTCGCGCCAGCATGGCGTTGCCGATGGTTTTTGAGCCGGTGGTCATCAATAACCGCGTTTTGGTGGATGGAGGCGCATGCAACCCATTGCCGCACGATATTATTCGAGAGTCTTGCGACTTTCTAATCGCAATCGATGTCTCCGGAAATATCAAACCCTCAAAAAACGGACAAATTCCCAACATGTTTGATAATGTGATGGGCGTATTTCAAACCATGCAATCGCAGATTGTTGCCGAAAAGTTGAGCCTCTCTTCTGTTGATTTGCTCGTCAAACCCAAACTTGTTAATTTTGGCATTCTCGATTTTCACAAAGAAAAAGAAATCCGCGATAGCATTAAAAAAGATATTGAGCACTTTAAACGTAATTTGGAATTGCAGTTAAATCGTTTTGAGCAACAAAAGAATCTGCACAATCCGCAAGTTTTAGCATAGGCAATCCGTATGTTGAAAAAATTATTCGCTACCCTGGGAATTATCCTGCTGTTCGTTATTGTGGCTGTTTATCTTCTTGGGCCCTTTGGGTTTAACATGGCCGCACAAAAAGCAGCACCATTGATCGTCACTCAATTGCAGCAGCGCGGCCTGAATGTAAAGGGATATGATTTTCGAACGATTCGTTGGTCTTCGCCGCGAACTGTCACCGTGTACGATCTGCAAAGCCGTTTCAACTTTATGTTGCAGAATGCGCAGGAATACGAATCTTTTTTTTATGCAGAAAAATTCAATATGCAAATCAGCGGCTTGAATGAGCCCGGAGTTGTGATATCGTGCGATAATTTTCAGCTTTTTGTCGAGAAAGCGGATATTCCGGGCACATCATTTGGCCGCTTTGATCACGGCTATGTGCAGTTGCGCGATCCCATTCTGATCTCTGACCCCTACGTTGGGCTCAAACAGGTGCTGCAACACATTTCCGATCTGTTTGCTGAAAAAGAAGTGCAGCCGAATATTATTTTGCGCGCCCTGGTCACGTTGAATGTTCGCGATAAAACCGCGCAAGCCTATCTTTACACGGTGCGCAAAAATGAGCGTGTTGGTCTACGATTTGAAGAAAAGGACATCCGCAAGATGGCGGATACGTTTGAGCTGGAGCTTTCGGATGAGGAAGTGGCAATTATTGCGCGTTATCCTATTCGCGCGCCCTTGGTGATGCAAATCACCTCGGATGCAAAACAAACGGCGCAGTTAGCTTTTCGCAGTGATCGTAATGTTCCGGAAGATGCCTATCGTCATGTGTTATGGAGCTATTTGTTAACGCAAAAGTTTGATGCCGAGTTTGCCGAGCTGGTTACCGATGCCCACGAAACGTTGCCAACAAATACGGCGGCCGAACGTAAAATGGATTTTCACAACAACCGCGTCGGTCGTGAATTTGCACAACATGGAGTGTCGCGCAATTCGATCTTGTGGCATGTCAAGAACGATCGCCAGGTGATCCGCTACCCGCATGAAGTGTCACGCTTTTATGGATATGAGTAGTGCGGAATATTTTTTGAATCTACGCTGATAAAACTGCAATGTATTAGAATGTTGCACGCCTCGGCAAGTGAAACTCATGCAACATTCAGTCAATTCCCCTTAAACTATTCAACCAATTCCAGCTCGCCGCAGGCAATTGGAAGCGTCACATGTGCCGGTACCTCAGGAAGCGATTGCACTGTTTCCGGCAATGAAATATCAGAGCTTATGCCGTGGATATAAACCACACGATGTTCAAGCAGCAGGCTGTCAATGTTGTGGGTGTTGGCAAGGTTGCTCTCAAGCTCTGAAACCGAAACGGTTTGCGAATAAGATACGCTACCGTCATCACCGGCAATTGGATAGGTATCACTCTTGATTTGAAGACTGGCGGGATTCTTGTGAAACGGAACCAGGGTGATACCGGAAACCGCCTCAGTTTCCAAAAGATCAATAATGCCGTCATTGTTGGTATCTTGCATCATTGTGGCGCAGGAAGCATCTTGCCCGTCCACAAAGCCGTGAAAATGTTGCAAATGCATCATGCTGGGCGGCAAATCCTGAAGACTGATGCTGATCATCAAGGAGTCTCCACTCATTTGTAACATGGCTGTGCCGGTTGGGCTGGTGCCTGAAATTTGTTCGTTCAGCGGCGTGAGTTCGGCGTGATAGGTTTGTGGTGGCATATCGAGCGTTTGTTCCTGGCAGGAAAAATATGTCAGCAGAGAAATCAAAATAATGGTCCAGAAAGATATAAAACGACGATTTTTCGTGTGACCTATAAAACGTTTCATGGGTGTTCTCCTTTTAGTTATTGTCAAATCTATTTCAGACAACAATCAAGCGTCGTGTATATGTTCCGTTATCCTATGTTTTTAGGAGATTAAATCCACGTGTGCTGAAAATTGAGTTGGTTTCACTTTTTCCTTTGATTCCATAAATTATTTATTTAAGTTCCCGTTCAATTTTAAAATTTCAAAGGCCATTAGTAGAAGGTGTAGGGCTATTGATGGCCTTTTTTATAATTTGGAGAGGATTTTGATTTGTTTGTTGCTTGCCTGGATTTGGAAGGTGTACTGGTTCCTGAAATTTGGATAAATGTTGCCGAATTTACCGGGATCGAAGCCCTGCGTGCCACAACCCGTGACATACCCGACTATGACCAGCTCATGCGACAACGCCTGCGAATTTTGCACGAGCACAAATTGGGCTTGCCCGATATTCAACGCGTCATTGGCCGCATGCATCCACTTGCGGGTGCAAGCGATTTTTTGAATTGGCTTCGCGAGCGCTATCAAGTCGTCATTCTATCGGATACATTTTATGAATTTGCCGCTCCTCTCATGAAACAGTTGGGGTGGCCGACCTTGTTATGCCACAAATTGGCCGTGGACAAAAGTGGACGAATTACGGACTATGTCTTGCGTCAAACCGATGGCAAACGCCAGGCTGTGCGGGCGTTTAAATCGCTTAATTTTCGGGTCATCGCTGCAGGTGATTCCTACAATGACACAACCATGCTTGGCGAGGCAGATGCCGGAATTCTGTTTCGCCCGCCGCAAAATGTGATTGATGAATTTCCGCAATTTCCGGTCACTCGTACCTATCAAGAACTCAAAGACAGCTTTATCGCCGCACATCGAACGTTGCAATAATATTAAAGGCAGAATATGAAGCATGGCATAGCACTGGTGGGATCAACTATTGTGGATGAGGTGTTGCCGGTCATTGAACCGGGACGCTTGACTTATGTGGACGCAACCAAGTTTGTAGCCCCCGAAGAGCTGGCAGGCGAATATGTAAAATTCAGCGTTGGCGGCATGGCTACGAATGTGGCTGTTGATTTGGCTAAAATAGCCGGAAATTATCCATTAGCAATCTTTGGCAGAATCGGCACAGACTATCGCGCCAATCTCATTCTGGAGACTCTTGAAACAAACCGCATCAACAGCTCCGGATTGCGACGCGATCCCGAAAACGAAACATCCTCAACCGAAGTGATTCACTTTCGCCAATCGGATGGCTCGGTGGAACGTATTTTTCGACACAAGCTCGGCGCTATGGGCGCGTTTGGCTTGGAGGATATTCCGCTCAACCAATTGGCCGGATTCAAAATTGTCCTGTTCGGCTACGGCTTGTTGCTGCCGCAGTTTGATCTCGCGGATGAAACCTATGGCACCGTTTTGGGCCGCATCCTGGCGCCAACCCAGGCCGAAGGCGTATTGACGGCTCTTGATTTTGTGTCGCCTGATCCACAAAACGCCTTTAAATTTGAGCGCTATCGTCAAACCCTTCAATATGTGGATATTCTTTGTATTAATGAAGATCAAGCCTGCTCACTGACAAAATTGGATTCGCCTCCAGACGCGTGTGTTGCGCTGGTGCAAGACTATGGAGCCAAAATCGCGGTTGTACATTGTGGCGCTTTGGGCCCGAATTATACGTATTCGCACGCTACTGGTCTGCTGGTGCAGCCCAACTTTTTGGTTCCGGATGAGCAGTGCAAAGGCAACGCCGGTGCCGGAGATGCGTTTTGCGCCGGATTTTTGCACGGCGTTCACGAAGAATGGCCCATAGCCGAGGCATTGGAATTTGCCGCCGCGGCTGCAGCCATCAGTTTGGGAGACGAGTCTTGCACCGGCGCGATGAAACACGAAAACGAGATTAAAGAGTTTATAAATCATAGGAAAGGCCATGTTTAGAGTTGTAAAATTTGGCGGCAGCTCGCTGGCAACGGCTGACCGGGTGAATAATGTTGCCTCGATTACCAAAGGCATTGCCGGAGAAGGAAACCCGACAGTACTGGTGGTTTCGGCCATTGGCGGAATTACGGATCAATTGATTCACTGCGCCAAAACCGCGGAGCGCGATGGGATTGCCGCATTGGACCTGCTCAAATCGATACAAGAGCGGCATTACGAAGTCTATCCCCAAGAGCTGGAAGATGAGCTGGTCGAAAAGCGGATTCTGGCACATTTTGACGAGCTCAAGGATATCCTCAAAGCTGTGAGCCTCATTCGTGTCTGTTCCGGTAGAACGTTGGATTATATCGTCTCTTACGGCGAACGCCTCAATGCCCAGCTTATGACCCAGTTGTTGAAAAACAGCGGCTCGCTGGCAGATTATATTGACGCTCGCGAGCTGGTTGTGACCGACAAAAAGCATGACGGGGCTCGCGTGCTCATCGATGCCACGTATGCGAATATCAACAATCGATTAACCGAGAATCAGATTTATGTGGTCACCGGATTTATTGCCTCCAGCCAAGATGGCGTCACAACAACGTTGGGCCGCGGCGGTTCGGATTACACAGCCGCTCTGTTTGGCGCGGCTCTCGATGTTGAGAAAATCGAAATCTGGACGGATGTCGACGGATTCATGTCCGCTGATCCGCGTATTGTGGACAAGGCCTTTGTGCTGCCGGTGGTGAGTTACGAAGAGGCTATGGAGCTTTCATATTTTGGTGCCAAAGTTATTCATCCGCAAACGCTGCGGCCGGCGATTCAAAAAAATATTTCGGTGTGGGTCAAAAACAGTTTTTCTCCCGAAAAACCGGGCACTCTCATCACCGCCAAAAGTACAAACGGCCAGCACCCGGTCAAGGGCATTGCGTCGTTTCACAACATTTCGCTCATCAACGTTCAGGGCAGCGGCATGGTTGGCGTGCCGGGTGTGGCATCCCGACTGTTTGGGGCTTTGGCTTCGCGCGAAATAAATGTGATCATGATTTCCCAGGCATCTTCGGAGCACAGCATCTGTTTTGTGGTGCAATCCAAAGACACCGACAGCGCGCGCGACGCGTTGCACGAGGAATTTGAGCTCGAAATCGTTTCCGGTAAAATCGATAAAATTGAAATAAAAGATGATCTTGCGATCATTGCGGCGGTTGGCGACAATATGGCCGGCCATCCCGGCATTTCCGGCAAACTGTTTGAAGCGATTGGCGAGAACTCGATCAACGTTGTTGCCATTGCTCAAGGCTCGTCCGAGCGCAATGTCTCGCTGGTGGTGCACGAGCTGGATGCGGTCAAAGCGGTCAATGTCATTCATTCGGCATTTTATCTGTCGCATCGCGTTTCCAACGTTTATATTATCGGAACCGGTAATATCGGTTCAACTCTTTTGGAGCAAATGCGCGACGGGCTGGACGAGTTGTATGTCAAAAACGGGTTGTTGATCCGAGTATGCGGCATTGCCAATGAGAACAAAATGGTTATCGATGACCAGGGCATTGACCTGGATTCCTGGCGCGAAATCCTCGACGAATCCCCGCGCCCGACAAATCTTGATGAGATGCTAAAAGACATTCAAGAGCTCAAACTGCAAAACAGCATTTTAGTGGATGTGACGGCCAGCGATTTGGTGGCCTCGCGTTATGTGGATTTTCTGCAAGCCGGTATTCACATCGTCACGCCAAACAAACGCGCCAATACCATGAGTCAGGACTATTACAACAAGCTCAAAGTGCTCACTCAAGATCATCGTTTACACTATATGTACGAAACCACAGTGGGCGCCGGTCTGCCGTTAATCAGCACAATCCAGGATTTGGTGCAAAGCGGCGACGATATATTGCAAATTGAAGGCATTTTTTCCGGTACTCTGGGATTTATTTTTAGCGCCCTTTCAAAAGAGAAAAAGTTTAGCCACATCGTTCGTCAAGCTTATGAAAACGGCTATACCGAACCGGATCCGCGCGACGATCTTTCCGGCATGGATGTAGCACGAAAAATATTGATTTTGGCGCGAGAAATCGGATTGTCCATGGAGCTCGATCAGATAGAAGTACTCTCGCCGCTGCCGCCGGAACTGAATAAAGGCACGCTGGACGAGTTTTGGCAAAAATTACCGCAGATCGACGCCGAGTTTGAAACGCGCCGCGCCGCAGCCGAAGACGAAGGCAAAGCGTTGCGCTTTATGGCGTCGCTACAAAATGGCCACTGCAAAGTAGGGTTAACCGAGGTCTCTAAAGAGCACGTGCTTTCGCGTGCCGATGGTACGGACAATATTATTCGCATTACGACCAAACGCTATTATGATAATCCCATGACCGTGCAAGGCCCAGGCGCCGGACGCGAGGTAACCGCCGGCGGTATTTTTGCAAATATGATTAATCTGAGTTTTCATTTGCCATAAAGTAAAAATCTCGTAAAGACGCAACAAGGGATCACGCCAGATAGCAAGAATTGGTTGTAAGTTTATATTTATTTTGCTACTCAGACAATGTCTATATTCTAAAGTGACCCATTGTTAAGGTGCTATGATTTTTTCGACAGTCTTACAGTCATCGCACTCCAAATCTCGTTTTCTGCGTCTAGGCGTCTTTGCGTGCGCTGTTTTTACAAGAATCACGAAAAAGAATTAAAATGAAACTATACAGCACACGACACGATTCTCCTCTTGCCACATTTCGCCAGGCCCTGTTCCAGGGTCAAGCGCCGGATGGTGGCTTGTACATGCCCTCTGAATTCCCCAACCTGGAATTAAATAAATTGCGCGAACTCTCGGCCAAGTCTTACCCCGAGTTGGCGTTTTATATTATCGAGTCATTATTAGGAGATGAATTTGATTCCAAAGGCTTGAGTGACCTCCTCGATCAGGCATACACTTTTGCTCCGGCTGTGGCGTCAACCGATTCAAAAACGCGAATCCTGGAGCTGTTCCACGGCCCTACATTGTCGTTCAAGGATTTTGGCGCGCAATTCATGGCCAAATCCATGGGTTATTTTTTGCAAAATGAAAATCGCCATATCACAATTTTGGTGGCAACCTCGGGCGATACCGGCAGTGCAGTGGCGCATGCGTATCATAATGTCGAGGGGATTCAAATTGTCCTGTTGTATCCCTCCGGAAAAGTCAGCCATTTGCAGGAAAAGCAGCTCACCACGTTGGGAGACAATATCAAATCGATTGAAATCGACGGTACGTTTGATGATTGCCAGGCCCTGGTCAAGCGCGCCTTTTCGGATGCGGATATTCGCGAAAAGAAAACCCTGTCTTCGGCAAATTCGATCAATATTGGCCGCCTCATCCCGCAATCGATTTATTATTTTTGGGGCGTCTTGCAACTTTTGAACGAGTTTGACTCCACATGGGTCTGCGTACCCAGCGGCAATTTTGGCAATATCTGCGCCGGATTGTTTGCGTATAAAATGGGCTTGCCGGTAAAACGATTTATCGCCGCGGTGAATGCCAATGCCGTGATCTCCAAATATATCGAAACCGGCAGCTTTCAACCGCGACCCTCAATTCGCACCTTGTCCAATGCCATGGACGTTGGCAATCCCAGCAATTGGGAGCGCATTCGCACATTGTACAACGACGATTATGAGGCGATCAAGCAGCACATCTGGTCCACCTCGGTGGATGATGCCACCACCATCGAGACCATGAAACAAACCTACTCGGAATTCAACACCGTTGCCGATCCGCACACTGCAGTGGGATTGCAAGCCGCGCAACGCTTTCGCCGCCAACATTCAGGTGCAGACGATTCTTCCTGCCTGGTCTTGTCCACAGCGCATCCGGCCAAATTTTTGGATGTTGTAAAGGACGCAGTGGGAGTTGATATTCCGCTTCCACAAGCTTTAAACGAGTGTTTGCAAAAACCAAAACTAGCGGATTCCATGCCAAATGATTATGAGTCATTTAAAGAGTTTTTGTGGGAGTTGCGGGACTAGGTGTTCAAGTGCAGGCTTTTAATCACGCAAGAGCAAAAAAAGCGCTCACGCAAAGGCCCCAAGCCGCTAAGGAACGCAAAGCAAAACTTTGCGGTTAGTAGACTTGCTGTATAACTTCCTTTGTGAATTCTTTGCGTCTTTGTGGCTTTGCTTGCGTCTTTGATCATAGCATATTTTTTCGATGCCGAATCTATTCGAGCCTCATATCGATTTCACCAAACATCTCTTTTAATCTATCAAACCGATAATCAAAAATATTTCGCAACATTTTTTTGATAAATAGCCGATGTAACATCCTCCCCAACACACCATACGGCGCTTTATAACTCACCCGGTCCAGCATGCGCACACCGCCTTCCGCTGGCCGAATCTCGTGATAATGAAACCAAAATTTATAGGGCCCAAAGCGCTGCTCATCCACAAAACTGAAACCCTCTCGAATGTGCTTGATTTCCGTAATCCAGTCGCGGCTGCCGAACCACGGGATTGTAATGCGATACCGAATGATCAGTCCGTTGTACATGCGCTCCGGAATGTCTGAATGGATTTCAAAATCAAGTTCCGGCGGGGTTATGGCGTTCAATTTTTCGGGTTGCGATATAAATTCCCATAATGCCTCTTTCGTGATTGGGAATAATTGTTCCTGCTCTAGGTTGTACATACTCGATTCTGTTTTTAGACTTGCTAACATTGTCAACTATTGATCTATTTCAAACATCCATCCAAACGTGTAAATGATTGTAAATATATAAATTCAATGACAAAATAAAACTCTTGACACAGATAATGCGAATTGTTATTATATATGAGCGCTAAATAGATTCCAAGCGATCATCATACCACATTCTGCTCTTTCCCGGAAAGGAGGTGATGAGGGCAATAATTCTCAAATGGACTATAGCAACACTCTAAACATTTTAATGAGGAGGAAAGCATGAATATTGCTCGAATATTTTTGCTACTATGTATTTGCCTGTCTTTAATTTCTCTCTCCACAACGGCTAACGCTGTTACCACCCTGGAAAAAGGTGTCACCATTAGTGGCTGGCTCAATACCGACGAAGATTACCACATTCAAACCACTCGCTACACCAAAACCGACTTTGAAAACATTGCTTCACTGGGCGCTGATCATGTACGCATCCCCGTTACGTTCAATACTTTCGGGTCTTTGGATACGGAAGGCTCTATTAGCCCCATTCAAGTAAGCTGTCTGGACAAGGCGGTAATGTGGGCTGAACAGACCGGTCTCAAAGTGATCATCGTCGCGACAGGAGAGGAAATTGCTGACGGTACGGCTGCACAAGTAACCGAACGGCTGTCTGAACAATGGAAGAACGTTGCAGCACATTTTGCGGACAAGGGCGCCGACCTGGTTCTGTATGAAATATTATCCGCACCCGGCGATTTGATCAGCGCGGAAACCTGGAACACCTCAGCAGCCGCTATTTTAGCGGCCATTCGCGAAGTGGATACCAACCACACGGTCATTATTGGATCGGTTGATGGTTATCTGGTCGATAATCTGGCCAGCATGACCAAATTCGATGATGACAATGTTTTGTATGCGTTTCAGATGCACGATCCAGCCTTGTTTACCCATCAACAAGGAAGCTACTCGGATACGAGTTTCGCGACTTATGGCGTACCATTCCCGTATGATGCCGCAGCTATGCCGGAAATGCATACGGACGATGCAGGTAGCACGGCGGAAACTGCCTATAATAACTATGAGACCGAAGGCACACCGGAATGGGTGAAATCGCGCATTGACATCGCTGCGCAGTTTGCCGCAGACAATGGCGTTTCTGTTTATTGTTCATCCATCGGTGCCACGGCTGGCGAAAATTGGGACTGGGGCTACAGCCTTGGTTTTTATGTGCCGGCTATGTATCGCGCTGCCTGGTATGAGACCGTGCGAACTCATATGGCGGAAAAAGGCATTGGCTGGACGTTGGCGAGCTATCTCGGAAATTTCAGTATTTTTAACGACTATAATACGAATCCGAATACCTGGATGAAATGGTCGAATTTCCATTACGATGTGAATGATACCATTGCTACAGCGTTGGCATTTGTCGCACCTCCAGAAGCCGAGTATGTTGCCGAGCCTCTAATGGACGGGATTACATTGTTCGATGATGAATTTCATGAAATGGTACGCATCGGTTTTTGGCTGGGAGATGGAGAACCCAACTTTTTTATCAAAGAATATGTGCCGCCACTCTCTGGTGAACAGTGCATGGCCATTTGGTACCCTGGCCAATATAATGCCGTGGACATGTTTTTTCCACTCTACCAGGATATGTCGCTGAT
>CAYPZM010000069.1:0-17574 GCA_964414825.1 uncultured Cytophagia bacterium
TGGACAATGTTATTGTAGTGGGTACCACAGCGGACTATATCGAAACATCCAATGTCTATCCGGAACAAGGAAGGTTTTTGACCGCCACAGATGTGAACCACAGGCGGCCGCTGTGTGTGATTGGCGCCGATGTCGCCACCGAGCTTTTTCCAAACAGCAATGCTATGGGAAAACGCATTACCATTGGCGGTAGAAAATTTAAAGTGATTGGTGTTGCCGAGAAAAAAGGCTCCATGTTTGGACAAAATCTCGATCAAGTTGCCATAATTCCAATCGGTAATTTTCAAACCACATTTGGCGCACGCTGGCGTTCTGTGGATATTGAAGTTAAAGTAAAATCACCGGATGTCATTGAAGACGCTGAAATCGAATTAACCGGTATTATGCGGCGCATACGTGGTTTGGTAGCTAACGAGGAGAACAATTTTTCTATCAACAAACAAAGCATGTTGATGGACACTTACCGTAACCTCACCAGCGTAATTTGGGCGGTTATGATTGGCGTGGGCTCCATTTCTTTGCTGGTAGGAGGAATTGGCATTATGAATATTTTGCTCGTCTCGGTAACAGAACGCACGCGCGAAATCGGTATTCGTAAAGCCCTGGGCGCCCGCCGCATTGACATTATGGTGCAATTCCTTATCGAATCGTTGCTCATTTGCGCAATGGGTGTTCTTATTGGGATTGGCTTTGCCGTGGGAATCGCAAAAATAATATCCTCTACAACGCCGCTGCCGGCATCCATTACAGCATGGGTGGCTCTGCTTGGTTTGGTTTTTGTGCTCAGCATCGGATTGTTTTTCGGTATTTATCCGGCCCGCAAAGCCGCGCGCTTGAATCCGATTGACGCGTTACGTTACGAATAGCAGGTGATTTATGAATATTGGTGAAAGTTTCCACATGGCCATCACGGCCATCATGGCTAACAAAATGCGATCTTCTCTAACGTTGTTGGGTATTATTATTGGCGTCATGACCATTATTGCCATGCAATCCCTTATCTCTGGCCTTAAAAACAGCGTTCACGAACAGCTCAATCGTTTGGGCTCCAACGTGTTTCAAATACAAAAAATGCCTGCACTTGGTCGCCACGATCAAGAAGAATTTCGCAACCGTAAGGATTTGACGATCGAGCATGCCAATGCCGTCCGGCGACTGGTCACCGCTGCGGACAAAGTGGGCGCCGAAGTATGGAATTTTGGGCGGGAAATTCGGTATCAGGATAAAAAGACCAACCCGAATATCGTTGTAGCAGGAGGAACGCCAGAGTTTTTGGAAAACAACGGGTACACCCTAAGCGACGGACGTTTTCTCACGGAGCAGGATGTCGATTTTAATCGCCGAGTTGTTATTTTGGGAGTGGAGCCGGCTAACACCCTTTTTCCTTATGAAGATCCTATTGGCAAAGATGTGAAAATTGATGGTGAGCGTTTTCGTGTCATCGGCGTGTTGGAAGAAATTGGTAACTTTTTGGGCGGGTCGCGCGATAACCGTATCATTATTCCCATTACTCGATTTGAACTGCTGTACGGCAGCGAGCGCTCTATCAATATTACTATAAAAGCTAAAAGTGATGCGCTGGTACAGGCAGCAATGGATCAAACTATTGGCGTGCTCCGGTCGATGCGTAAAGTTCCTCCGGGCGGGGAAAATGACTTTGAAATTTGGACCAACGATCAAATGATGAACTTTTTTGATGAATTGACGCGCGTCGTTCGGATTGTTGCCATTGGTATCGCTTCTATTGCTCTTTTGGTGGCTAGCGTTGGAATTATGAATATTATGCTCGTTTCAGTAACCGAGCGCACGCGAGAAATTGGAATTCGAAAATCCATAGGCGCAAAACGAAGCGACATTCTTTGGCAATTTCTCATCGAAGCTATTGTGCTATGCGAAATTGGCGGTGTAATTGGTATTGCACTAGGCGTTGGCATTGGAAAACTGGTAGAAGCGGTTGCTCCTGTGCCCACGGATGTACCATTGTTGTGGGTGATGTTGGCTGTGGTGATCTGTTCGGCTATTGGACTTATATTTGGCGTTTTTCCTGCCACCAAGGCTGCGAATATGGATCCTATTGAAGCATTGCGGTATGAATAAGTGTTAACTTTTGGAGGACCTATGGCTATATCTCAAGTAGAAAAGGGTGATGTATTGATTGTAGAATTGGAAGGCGAATTGATGGGCGGCCCGGAATTCGACGAATTTCGCAAAATTGTTGATGCCGCTATTAAAGATGAAAAAAATAAAGTCGTTGTTGATATGGCGAAAGTAAAATGGATGAATAGCTCTGGGCTTGGCATGCTGATGAGCGCCTTGACCAGCTTGCGCGGCAGCGGCGGTGAATTAAAATTGGCAAACATTTCCGAACGCGTTCGCCGTCCCATCCAGATCACCCGGCTCGATTCGGTGTTTGATGAATACGATTCCGTTGATGAAGCCATTAAAACATTTGCCTAGCCGATAACCCTTGATCCCATATATTGATGTGGAGGAGATCTTTATGTCGCAATTCAGCAGAGAGGAAATTTTAACAAAAATTCATGCAGGAGAATCTTTGGCCGGCTTGGACCTGGCCGGCGCTGATTTGTCCTACGAGACGATGAAAGGCGTTGATTTTTCCAGAACCAATTTGATAGAAGCCCATTTGCAAAATACCAACCTGGAAGGGGCCAATTTTAGCGGAGCCACCTTAACCCGCGCTTTTATGTTTGGCTGTAATTTGAACAACGCCAAATTGGATGAAGCGGTTTGCGAAGACACCAATATGCAAGACAGCAATTTGGAAGACGCAAGTGCGCGCAACGGAACTTTCAGCCATGTGGCTTTGTTGGGCTCGAGTTTGGAACATGCCGATTTTACCGGCAGCAATCTGGAACGCGCTCGTCTCAAACGCGCCAACTTGCGCGGCGCTATTTTTGATCATTGCAATATGCAGAATTCTCACCTGGTGCGCAGCGATTTGACCAACGCCTCCTTCAAAAACGCCGATCTCACCGGTGCCACCCTAAATAATGCCATTACCGATGGCGCCAATTTTGATGGCGCTCAGGGTCTGTAACTATCAATACGAGAAAAGATTCCAACACCAGACCGGGCGGGATGACATCCCGCCCGGAATATGAGATCCGACATCTATCCCCAAAAATGCTTGCCCCATAACAATCCCAATTGTATAACCAGAAATAATCAAATGCCACAACATAATTGTTTCTTTGTGCCTGGCCTTGGTGCCAGTTTTTAGGAATAATAAAAATATCAATCAAAACCAAGATGAGCCCGCCCTGCATTCACTTTCTCAAAATGAGAGCCATTCTCAAAATGCTTGAGAATAGTCTCAATTTCATAAAAAGCGGTTTGTCATTTATTTCGTCCTAAAACGATATTGGCAGTCATAACTCATTGTATCTAAAAACCATAAGCCGACAGCTAAAAGCGAGTAGCTTTTTTTGGCACGGTCTCTGATATAAAAGGAATAGAAAGCAAATAAAAAACACTTGTCCCAACTATGGAGAATATATCATGAAACGCTTTACCAAACTTTTTTCGATTGTTGCTGTTGCTTCTTTAACTTTTGTTGGTCACGCTTCAGCTCAAATTGGCGCCAGTGCCACCGGCGAAGCCAATGCACGAATCATCACCGGCCTGTCAATTTCCAAAACCGCGGATCTTGAATTCAGTGAAATCATTAGCAATGGTGTTGGCGGAACCGTCACGATCTCAACGGATGGTGATGTGGCATACGACGGTGTCAATGCCTATCCAGGCAGCAAAACCCCAGGCGCTGCAACGTTCCAGGTGCGTGGTGAATCCGATAAACATTTTTATGCCGAGCTGCCCAAAGAAATCGAGATTCGCAACGAGAATGACGAAGAAATGGTGGTCAACGGCTTTACCATAGACTCTGAGGAAGACTATACTCTGGATAAAAAAGGCCAGGACGTTCTGACGATTGGTGCTACCCTGAATGTTAAGGCAAACCAGGACGCTGGGTTTTACAAAGGTGAATTTAGAGTGATGGTCAATTACAACTAGTCCATACATATCCGGCGGGTCAGTGCCATCCCTGCAAGGGGGTGGCACTTTTTTTTTATGGCGGTTTTTTATTCCTTTCCTCAGTACTTGATTCATATCCCTCTTTATGTCCATAAAACTCTTGCTTATCTCTTGTTTGTATTGTAAGTTTTTACTCGTTTAATAAATGGAGGCAGATTGAGCCCGGAATTTGAGACCTACATTCAAACGTATAAAACAGTAATCTTGAAACATATGCTGGATGCGGTGCCGGAAAGACATCCGGCCTTGTTGTATGAACCCATGCGCTATGCGCTGCAAGTCGGCGGTAAGCTGCTGCGACCGATTTTATCGATGGTGTGCTGCGAAGCCGTTGGAGGCGCAACACATGATGCCTTGAACGCTGCTGTTGCATTGGAACTGGTGCACAATTTTAGCCTGGTGCACGATGATATTATGGACAATGACGAGCTGCGGCGCGGACGCCAAACCGTGCATAAAAAATGGGATACCAATGTCGCCATTCTTTCAGGCGATGCGATTTTGATCAAGGCGTTTGACGTGCTCAGCAATGTCGATCCGAAATATCTGCCGCGCGTGCTCAAAGAATTCAACCAAGGCATTCTCGAAGTGTGCGAAGGCCAGACTCTGGATATGGAATTTGAAGAACGGCATGATGTATCTTTGGAAGAATATTTTTATATGATCGACCGTAAAACCGCCAAGCTCTTTTCGCTGTCTTGCGAGCTGGGTGCTATTCTTGGTGGCGGTACCGAAGTGCAGATACAAGCCATGCGCACCTATGGCAAAAAATTGGGCCGCGCGTTTCAAATTCAAGATGATCTTTTGGACCTGCTCTCGGACGAGATCACGCTAGGTAAAGACGTGGGTAGCGATATTATTGAAGATAAAAAAACGTTCCTCATTCTATACACTCGCGAGCACGGCAGCAAAGAACAATTGACCCAGCTCAAACGCCTGGTGCGAAAAGCGGATTTGTCTCCAAACGATTTAAAAATCGTGATTTTATTGTTGAACGAAATTGGCACAATAGACGCCGCGCGCGCCGAGATCAAGCAGGCGCTGGAAGATGCGCGTTTGTCGCTAAACAAACTCACCCATCCCAAACCGAAACAACTGCTCTCAAATTTGTTGGATATATTAAAAGATAGAACCTATTAAAACTAAACCCTGAAGAGGCTGACGAAAAAGCGATACGCCAAGTCGTGTCTGCAAAGCAGGCATCCACTGTTTAATCCAAACCGGACTCGGAGTGACTTGGAAAATGTGCCTTTGTGCTTTTCGACAGCTTTGACAGGGATTCATAAAAGGAATCCTTTTTCTCTATGCGTTACTTTTTTCTCGTCCTGTTTATTGCTCTGATTGTTTTTGTTGCTTCACGCTTTTTACAACTGCTCATCAGCGGCAAGCTGTTTGAAGAAGGCGCCATCAAAGAGTCTTTTCGCGAGAGCGGTCAGACTCTGTGGCTGGGCATGCGCCTGTTTTTGGTCATTTGGATAGTGTACCTTGTTTTTATGTGGTTGGTACAAAATTGCTAGGCTGTGCTTATTTTATATCGAATTGTATGAGGAGCGCAAGCATCGAGGCAACCGACTGACCATCTTTTACTGCCGGTATCCATAATACCGCTTCAGTTGCTGCAACTGCCGCCTTTTCGTTTCCCGTGGTTTTTTGTCTCTGGTTATTGGATTTTTTGGTTAAATTTTTCCGAATTAATCCTAGCCTCTCGTTGTGATTGTGCAAAATTAGCGCACAACACCCATATCGAGTTTTACAGATTGATCCTCTGACCCTTTCCAAACAACAGCGCTATTGATCAAATGCAAAAAAAATCGTATTTTAGAAAAAACAAGAGGACGATTATGTTAAGATTTAAATGTTTAATTTGGAGCCTGCTGCTTTGTGCTCCTTTTCTGCAAGCCGTTGAGCTCCGAAAAAGTATAGATTATGCCGTGTTTTATGGTGGGGCCGAGCCGATCGTTGAATTGTATTACAGCATCTATTCCTCGGATCTAACGTTTGAACTCGAAGGCGGCGACTATAAAGCCTATTATTTGGGTCAATTGACTGTGCAGCAAAACGATTCCATTATAAAATCCTTTGCGTGGAAAAATGTGCAAAGTATTGCCAAGCCAATCGACCTTCAGGAAACGGACCTGCTGGTCGATCAAATCACTCTCTCCTTGCCCGCCGGAAATTATGTGGGTATGTTTACATTGCAAGATTTAAACTCCGGTGCCTCGCCAGATACAACGCTTTTTGATGTCAAAGTGCCCGCTCCGCAAGAGGATGCTTATTTTAGCGATATCGAATTTGCTTCCTCTATTCGGAGAGCACAGGAAAATGAAAAAGATTCCCGGTTTTATAAAAACACCCTAATTGTTGAACCCAATCCGTCACTTCTGTACAGCAGCGAAATGCCAGCGCTGTTCTTTTATGTTGAATTGTATAACGTGGATCGGTTGGCCGGACAAAAATCTTACACGTTTACATATTCCGTGGTCGATAAGAATGGCAAACAAGTGCCCAAAGTCGAGCCAAAAAATATCACTCGGCAAAATGCCACCTCTGCCATGGTCGAATTCGGCTATCTAAATGTCGGGGAGTTGCAAGCCGGTGGATATCAATTAAAATTAGAATTGCATGTGGATGAGCAAATAGTTGCCGAAAAAATGCGGGATTTTTATGTCTATCAAACCTCGCCTCGTGTTGCGGTGGCGCCGAATGATTATGGTAGCAGCATTTTTGCCGCCATGGACTCGATACAAATCAATAATGAATTTGCATACGTGTTCTACATCGTCCCCAAAGAAGAAAAGGATGTGTTTAAGGAGATAAGCGGACTCGAAGAAAGACGTCATTATCTATTTGATTTTTGGAACAAGACCAGGCCTGATGTTGATGCGACGCAAAATGAAATGCGTCTCGAATATTTGCGCCGCGTGAAATATGCCAATCAAAACTATCGTGCCTTCAAGCGCGAAGGCTGGCGAACCGATCGCGGCCGCGTTTATATTCTTTATGGTGAACCTAATGAAATCGACCGCTATCCCAACGAGCCAAACATGGTGCCCTACATTATCTGGAACTATCATAATATGCAAAACGGCGTTCGATTTATTTTTGCAGAGGTCGAAGGGTATAACGATTTCCAGTTGATCCATTCCGATTTGTATGGCGAAATTCAAAACCCTGATTATAAACAAATTTTGCGATCTGGTATTTTTTAAAAATTACAGGACTGGAGGCCTTTATGGAACATGTTGTGTATCCACTTGATAAGCTAAAACAATTCACCACAGACGTGTTTGCCGGCATTGGCGTACCGCGAGAAGAAGCCGAAATTTGTGCCAATGTGCTCAATGCCGCCGACCGCCGCGGTATCGACTCTCATGGGGTTGGTCGTTTGAAACCGATTTATTACGATCGCATCGTCAACTTTAAAGTACAAGAAGCGCAAACCAACTTTGAGGTGGAACGCGACACGGCCGCAACAGCCGTGGTCAATGGTAACAACGGCATGGGATTTGTCGTGGCGCACAAAGCAATGAGTATGGCCATGGAGAAAGCCAAAACTTTTGGCATTGGCATGGTTATCGCAAAAAAGTCCACCCATTACGGAATTGCCGCCTACTATCCGATGATGGCCTGCGATCGCGATATGATTGGCCTCACCGGCACCAATGCGCGGCCTTCTATTGCGCCCACATGGGGTGTTGAAAATATGCTGGGTACCAATCCGCTGGTGTTTGCCATGCCCACGGATGAACCGTTCCCCTTTACCAACGATTATGCAACTTCGATAGCCCAGCGTGGCAAAGTTGAACAATACGCGCGCGAGGATAAAGAGCTACCCGCCGGTTGGGTGATCGATCAAGAAGGTGGCACCAAAACAGATCCGCATCAAGTATTGAAAGATTTGACGCAAGGCGCCGCAGCTTTGACGCCGCTGGGAGGAATTGGCGAAGAAATGGGCGGTCACAAAGGCTATGGTTATGCCACGGTTGTTGAATTGCTTTCCGCCGGCATGCAACTGGGGCCGTTTCTCAAGCAACTGAACGGCACCGAAAACGGCAATAAAGTACCGATTTTGCTGGGGCATTTTTTTATTGCTATTGATATTGCACATTTTTGCGAGCCAAACGAATTCAAGCAACACGCCGGGGAAATTCTCAGAACATTGCGCCAGTCCAAAAAGGCCAAAGATGCCGAAAGAATTTATACCCATGGCGAAAAAGAATATCTTCGCTCGCAGGATCGCGAAAAAAATGGCGTGCCGCTGCCACCGGTCGTGCAAAAGCAGATGGTCGAAATGCGCGATGAGCTGGGCTTGAGCCAATATACTTTCCCTTGGGAATAAGCCATCTAAAAACCGGACGTGTTTTCTATTTACTTGTTGTTCTGGACGATTACCGAGGTCCGAATGAAATATATTTTATCTCTGTTTGTATTGCTGGTCGCATGGACTTCCATCGCCTCTTCGCAATCCGTTTCCAACTATTATACACGATTTGATATGTTGATGGCGCCACCGTCAACCTTTCAGAATGGCTTGCTTGGCTTTGCAAATCCGGCCAATTTGGGCGTGCTAGACAATCCCGATGCCCGTCTCTACTGGAGCACAGACGGCCCCAAAACCTGGTCTTTTAAAGACTGGGGCTTGTTTTTAGCTTCGCCCGGGTTTGGATTTGGTATGTACCGCCAATCTCTCGGCGATTACCGCATTACCGATTACAATGTCGCATTGGGATTTGGGTCGGACGCCTTTTCCATGGGGCTATCCTACAATTGGCACGCCGGCGATGCCGACGTGTTCAATCGCCAGCGTCAGGTACTGGTCAGCGGATTGTGGCGCCCCATTCGGCGCTTTTCGTTGGGCGTCACCGGTTTTTTCAGCACCGAAACCAGCCAAAGCGAATCTGTGGTCGAGCTGGGCTTGCGACCGCTGGGTACCCCAATTCTCACTTTGTTTGCTGATGCCTTGGTAAAAGATTATGAGGTGACACGCGAAAACTGGAGCGCTGGCGCGGTTATTCAGCCTGTTCCCGGCGTCAACATTGTGGGCCGATATTTCGGTAGTGAATCGTTCACGATTGGACTTGCTTTGGAGTTGGGATATGGCGCACTCGGTGGACAGGGTCATTACAACGTTCAAAAAAATCACGTCTATAATACCTATATGCTGCGCAGTGGCGGGCTTCGCAATAGTCTATTCCAACAAATGGCCAAAAATATTGCCTATGTGCCGTTTCAGGTGCGGGGTACGGTCGAGTATCAAAAATTTGTTTTGTTTGATGACGAAACGGTGCGCTTTTACGATCTGCTGCGCGACATCCATGCTGCCGCAAACGATCCGCGCGTTGCAACGCTCGCTCTCAATTTGGCCAGCATGCGTATCCGTCCCGAACATGCCTGGGAATTGCGCGAGCAGCTAAAGTATGCTCAGGAAAAGGATAAAAAAGTAATTGTGTTTATTGAAAATGCCGGGATGACCGGTTATCACCTCGCCAGCGTGGCGGATATCGTGGTAATGGAGCCATTGGCAAGTCTCATTTTGCCCGGCTTTATCTTGAGCCGCACCTATTTGGAAGGCACTCTGGAAAAATTGGGCATCGGTTTTGACGAATGGCGCTACTACAAGTACAAAACCGCTTATGAATCTTACAGCCGCGAATCTTTGTCTGAGGCAGATAAAAAGCAATATCAAGCTTATTTGGATGACTGGTACGACCTCGTGCAAAACGATGTGACGCGCTCCCGTAACTTGACCCCGGAAGAGTGGGACAATATAATCGACGAAAAAATGCTCTTGGGCGCAACAGCAGCACAGGAGGCGGGGTTGGTTGATCGACTGGATCGCTGGTCCAATATGGAAGACATTATTCATGATTTTCACGACGGTCAGCTTTTCAAGATGCCTCGCGGTCAAATTTGGGATAATGCCGTAGCTCGCGAAGAATGGGGCCCGCAGCCGAAAATCGCTTTGGTTTATGCATTGGGCACTACATCGATGGAGAGTGGCATTCGCGCGCGCTGGCTCGAGCGTCAGCTTCATCAGCTTGCCAAAGATCGCCGAATCAAAGCTGTCGTGTTCCGCGTCGATTCTCCCGGCGGTTCAGCCATGGCTGCGGATGTGGTGGCTAATGCGCTGAAAAAGGTGGCGGAAGCCAAACCGGTTATCGTCAGTCAAGGCCAGGTTGCCGGATCGGGCGGCTATTGGATTTCTATGTATGGGGACACCATTATCGCCGGGCCTAACACTATTACCGGCTCGATTGGCGTGATTGGCGGCTGGGTGTGGGACAAAGGCTTTACGGAAAAGCTCGGAATGACCGCGGATTATGTCAAACGCGGCAAGCATGCCGATTATGAATTTGGTGTTACCTTGCCCTTGCTTGGCCTTACCATACCGGCGCGCAATCTGAATGACGAAGAGCTAGCGCGAATCGAAAAATGGGTGCGGGAGCTGTATGATGATTTTATCACCCAAGTGAGTGAGGGGCGCAACATGAGTAAAGCCAAAGTCGATTCCATCGCGCAAGGCCGATTTTATTCCGGTTACGATGGACAGGATGCAGGTCTTGTCGATAAAATGGGTGGCTTGATGACCGCATTTGCCATTGCCAAAGAAAAGGCCGGTATTGGGGCCGATGAAATGTATGAGCTTGTTGAAATCCCGAAATCATATGGGCTGTTCGATCTGCTTGGTCGGGCTCCTGGCGTTAAAACTGTTGAAAACGATCCGGTCATTCAATATTTGCGTTTGTTGACTGAGGAGCACCCCACGCCCTTGTTTATGCTGCCGCCAGGAACCTATCCCTCGGCTCAAGATTAGGAGAGACTATGAAAAAACTATGCGTTGTGTGGATTATGTTGGTGATGGCGTGTGCATCACCAGAAAGGGAGAGTTACGGAAACATGTTTAAAGATGATGTGGAATTTTTGTCAGAGCACAGCGATCTTTATGTGCTCAAAAGCAAAGACGAACAAGCGCAAGTTGTCGTGATTCCGACGCTGCAAGGACGAGTCATGACCAGCACAGCCACCGGTCCCGATGGTTTGAGTTACGGCTGGATCAATCGCGAGCTCATCGCTTCGGGAGAGGTAAACAAACACATCAACGCCTTTGGCGGCGAAGACCGCTTTTGGATGGGGCCGGAAGGCGGACAATTTTCTATCTTTTTCAAATCCGGCGCGCCGTTTGTTCTGGAATACTGGTGGACACCGGAGCCGCTAAATGAGGAGCCTTATCCTGTTGTCGAAGAGGGCGAGAATTTTGTGCGCTTTGAAAAAGAGATGGAATTTGTCAACTATTCCGATGAGGTTTTTAAAGTCGCTCTGGATCGCAAAGTCGTATTGCTTGATCGACAAGCTGCAAATTCTCGATTTGGGTTCGAGTTTCCCGACCTGTCAATGGTGGCATTTGAATCACAAAACGTCATCAAAAATGTCGGCAATATGCCGTGGAAAAAAGAGACCGGTTTGCTCTCCATTTGGATTTTGGGCATGTACAATCCATCGCCAGCTACAACGATTGTGATCCCCTTTAAAGAGGGCCCGGTCGAAGTGCTTGGCCCTCAAGTGAACGACGCCTATTTTGGTGAGGTGCCCGAGGAGCGCTTGATCGTTCAAGAGGACGTGCTGTTTTTTCTGGGCGATGGCCAATATCGTAGCAAGATCGGCATTTCGCCATTACGTGCAACATCCATCCTCGGCAGTTACGATGAGACGAATAAGGTGCTCACGCTGGTCACGTTTAATAAACCACAGGGCGAACTCGATTACGTCAATTCGATGTGGGAAATCCAGGACGAGCCCTATACCGGCGATGTGGTCAACAGCTACAACGACGGCCCTGCCGAACCAGGCGCCGAACCCATGGGCCCCTTTTACGAGCTCGAAACCTCATCTCCTGCGGCGGAGCTCGCGCCGGCGGAAACTCTGGAGCACATTCATACAACACTTCACATCACTGGCAGCGAATCGGAATTAGAGCCTATAGCGGAATCGCTGTTGGGTGTGACCCTCTCGGAAATCAAATCGGCATTCTAGTACGGAGAATCTTACACACACAAAATGAAAAAGATCAAACTACTCTTCAAAATTGGCTACGTTTACCACAAAGCAGCATTTGACCCGGTCATTGAGTTACTGCTAAACAACCCCAAATACGATGTCTGGTTTCAACTCGACATGGAAAAAAAGCGCTACCTGGTATTTGATTTTCCGTATCGTGCACACATTATCTCCGAATGGGAAAAACAAGGTTACCGTTTTACCAACGACACAAGCGGGTTCGATATTGTGATCACGGGCGATACGCTGCGAAATTCTCAAGAGTATGGCAAAACGCTGCTCTGCTTTTTGAATCACGGCACGGGCATCAAAACGATTTTATATCGCAACTTGGCCAAAGTGCCGCACGACACATATCAAATTTTTGTTGAGGGCCAACATAGGGTTGATGCCCTGAACCGATCCGGCCGGCTCGGCAAAAATAAGGTGCATCTGATCGGCTTGCCCAAACTTGATTTTTATTTCCAGGGCCGCTATAACGACAAAGCCGCTCTTTTGGAAAAACTCGGATTAAATCCGCAAAAGCCAACCGTATTATTTGCGCCAACCTACAAACCCACCTGTTTGTATCAAATAAAAGATGACATTTTTGAGCAAACGCGCGATTACAATTTGATCATCAAGCTGCACCCCTATAGCTGGATGGGCAAATACGCGCCGCATCGGCAGCATCGAATTTATGAGAAACGTGTGAAACATTATGCCCATGCTGTTTTGCTGCCGTTTAACCAGTACAACATTGTGCCGTATTACGCGGCTGCGGATACGCTCATCAGCGAAGCATCGAGCACGGTATTTGACTTTTTGGCGTTGAATAAATTCGGCATTGTCTTTGACTTGCCATGCGATAATCTTCAGCACTCCGATGGCGAGCCGCTCTTGGAAATCGATAATCGTACATTTCTTGAGGGCGCGTTTCCGCACATCAGTTCGGGAAAACAGATTCACGATGCCGTGGAGCAGGCCATTCACCCAACCGCGGACATGGTAAAACGGGCCGACACCTATCGCGAAACGCTGTTTTACAAATTGGATGGAAACGCGGCGCAGCGGTTTGTAGCCACCATGGAAAACTTGTACGAAAAAGGCGGACACGAAAACATACCATAGATGAGGGAACATGAAAGCAGTAATTATTGCGGCCGGGCAGAGCAGCCGTTTGTGGGAGCGAACGGACCGCACGCCAAAAACCCTGCTGCCGTTTGATAAAGGCACCATACTGTCCACAATTATTAAAAATCTCAAAAAATGCGGCATACACGATATTGTGATTGTAGTAGGATGGAAGAAAAAAGAAATCAAAGAATACGTGCGCGCCAATGATAATTTTGGCGCCAATGTAACGTTCGTGGACAACCCGGAATGGCGGCGCGGCAATGGAATTTCCGTATTGGCCGCAAAATCCGTGGTCGGCAAAGAGCCGTTTATTTTGTCCATGTGCGACCATGTGGTAACGCCCAAGGCGATTAAGCGGTTGAAAAAAGCCAAACGCAAAAAAAATCTATTGCTGGTGGATAAACGGATTGATCAAATTTTTGATATTGATGACGCCACCAAAGTCAAAGTAAAAAAGAAAAAAATCAAACGCATTGGCAAAGAGTTGTCGCGCTATAATGGCATAGACTGTGGTGTGTTTCGGCTGGATCATCGATTTTTTAAATCCATGAAAAAGCAGCTCAAAAAAGATCAGGAATCGATCAGTGCGGCCGTTACCGGGCTCATCAAAAAGAAAAAAATGGGCGCCGTGTTTATGAAAAAGAACGAGCAGTGGATTGATATCGACACGCCCGAAGCGTATCAATTTGCCGTAGAAGAATGTGCAAAACAGCCCTTGCCGTAATTGCCAAACTCACTGCAGTATTTTGTGGACTTGATATTACGGGGATGTCTAGTCTGTTTTGTCGAGTTTTTCATTTTGCAGTCCTGCCCTTATCGCCAAAAGCTGTTCCAGATGCGCGGCACAAATGGTTCCATTTTCTTTGTTGATCCCGACATCGATGCTGACGATCCCGCCCTGTTCATTAACAGTCTTGATATAATCAATCATGTCGTCATTTGACATGCGCGGTTCGTCGCATCGCCCCCAATAACTGCCCATGTATGACAAAACATGCCAGTGCAGGTTTTCCGCTGCAGGATTTGTTTTGGGAGTTGCTGTCCATTCATTCGTCTCTCCGGCCGTATAATCCTGCTGTGAGGTTAGCGAGGTGAAGGCTTTACTCATTTCAGCACCTGGATTAAAGGCTAATATGCTTTTAGAATTTCCTGCACGACATGCTGCAGCCCAGGTGTTCCAGTTGTATTTGCTTGTAACATCATCCCAGCCCTCTGTATTGTAAGCCCCGTCGAACCACCAGCCAGAAATTTTATCGTTGTACCGTAGCGACCATTCACGTATAACGTTTGACCATCGACGAGTAAAGTCTTGCGGAGCTGGGCTCCTTTCATGCACATCGCCAAGTTTTTGCATGGTAGCTTTATCGCGCTGGGGAGCACGAGAAGGCAAATAAAGCAACAGTCGAATTCCATACGGTGAAAGGGCATCAGCCAGATCACCGGGCAAATCTCGTATCGAACAGCGAACACCGGCTTTATGGCCGGCAAGTGTATCATATGTGCGGTTTGGAGAGCAATAGTATCCGCTATTTTGCCCAAGAGTCAAAAATACATAATCTGCCCCACAATCGTTGACCTGCTGCGCGAAGCAATGAACGTCAAACGCATTTACACGGCTATTCCAGGTTGGCCCTTCACCGAGGAAATGAATAAAAACGCCGTATTGTGCGCTATCCAACCAACTTCCGCGGTTGGTATTTGTAGCATGGAGATTAGGAATTAATAGCGTGGTCACAAGTAAAAAGGTTGCGAGCTTCATCGATTTCCTCTCCACATATGCATGAGATTTTCGTTTAAGTTGAATTCGTTAAAACTTTTTGTCTTACAAGCTTGCTATTTTTTCTTATAACTGATCGAAACCCCCGAGCGGCTGCTTTTGTCAATAGTGGTTTCCATGTTGGGGTGCTCTCGCACGTAATCCAAAAACTCTCCAATCCCGCCAAATGCATTCGTCACATTATGAGCGGTGAAACACCCGCTGGGCTCCAGTTTCGGATACAGATCGATAAAATATTGTTTGTACCAATCCTTGTCCGCATCGGAAAATACAAAATCAAACGGCCCCTCGAGCTCCTTCACAATCTCATGCGCATCGCCCAAGCGCGAGTCGATGAGATGGTCCACGCCCGCCTTTTTAAAATTTTCCAAAGCCTGTTCACGGCGCTCCTTATCAATCTCCAAAGTCAAAAGCTTGCCACCGGTTTTGCTCAACGCCCAGGCGATCCAAATACTGGAATGACCGGTGGAGGTGCCAATTTCCAGCGCTCGCGTGTAACCGTTTTTGACGATCAAATCGTACAATACCTGTCCATCTGCATACGGCACGTTCATATCGCGCCATTCATGCTGATGATTTTGCAGGAAGGTTTGAACCTGTGCATCCAGTTCGGATTCTGCAGGTTCATCTGCATATAAAATATTTGAAAGCAAAATTGTCACGATAAGCACTGCAATTCTTTTCATGGGATACCTCGTTTGTTGAAATAATCATTACATGCATAACAATATTAGGCGTAACGATCATTCAACAAAATTATCCCATATTGGGCAGCTCCAATCCAATTTCAGCCTTTTTATCTTCTCGTTTGAGCAAAAAGGCAGCAATTAAACCGAAAATGCCCAATCCAGCAAGAACGAGAATGGTGTTGGTATAGTCCAGCGGCGCTCCCGGTGGAGTGTCTTTATTGCTGGCATCGAGCGTAAGCCCCATGATCCAGGGGAAGAACATGAGCCCGTAATTTTGTACAGTGAACATAAAGCCGTAAGCCGTGCCCAAACGCTTTTCATCGACAATTTTTGCCACGGCCGGCCACATGGCCGCAGGAACCAGCGAGAACGCCATGCCCAGCAAAAAGAGGGGAATGTAAGGCTGGAATGAGGTCAGTGCAAATATCAAATGCACGATTAATAGAATAGCTGATCCCAGAATCATGATGGAGGCACTTTTGCCTTTTTTATCGCAGAACCAGCCGAAAATCGGCGTAAATACAATGGTGCCATAAGGCAGAATGGTAGCCAGGTCGCCGGACGCCTCTAGCGAAAAGCCGTACTTGTTGTGCAGGAAATCGGGCGCAAATCCCAAAAAAGGAAACACGGCCGAGTAAAATAGCACACACAAGGAGGTGACATACATGAAGGAGCGATTGGTCAGCAGTTTGTAAATATCGGCCATGGTGAATTTATCCACCTCATCCGTGCTTTCGGAAAAGCCGAGTACGCGGTCGTGGCGGGCATCTAAAATTGTAAACGCGATAAAGGCTACGAGCGCAATGATCATCACGATAGTGCCGAGCCAGGCCACCGGATCAATAGTCGGAGGCGTGCCGGCAATTCGCGGCGAAAGGCTGAACACCAGCGCCGTTCCCAATCGTCCAAAGGCCACATTTATGGCAAACGCCAGAGCGAGTTCTCTGTTTTTGAACCATTTGGCAATAATTTTGTTGATGCAGACATAAAAGGTTTCGGCGCCAAATCCAAAAATTATTCGGCCAAGAACTATCGCCTTTAAACTTGGAGAAATGCCGGGCAGCACAGCCGAAAATAGACCATATCCAACACCGCCATTTCGAAATGTTGAGGTGGCGCCGTAGGCTGTAAGCACCGAACCCAGCAGCATAAAGGTGATGAACAGGGTGGAGGTTTTGCGAATACCCCAGCGGTCCAGAATGATGCCGCCCAAAAATCCCATGAGCAAAAATGAAATTGTGAACGAATACGCGCCATAATACATACCGTACTCAGAATTGGAGATGCCGGTTTCGGCTAGCAGCGCGGGTTTGACAGCGGAATAGACATCATAGAAAAAATAGCTGGCAAACATGGTTAAACTGATAAATACCAACACCGACCAGCGGTAAAGCGGTGAGGCTTTGTAATCTTTGACAATAACGTTTGATGCGGTCATGAGAGAGTCCCTTTTTCATCGAAATAAATTTCGTTAAAGAAACTAAACATAATCAAGGAAAACAAGGGATTTTTGTGATTTGGATCATTCATTGTCCGTTTCAGTATCTATCAGGTTCACACAAGATGCAAAGGAACAAAGAATTCTTTTGAAACTTTTTGTAATTCGTGCTACAGGTTTGTTATATTCGATTGCAACGCTCGAACGATATCCAATAGCCGTTTGCTTACGGAATGCCACAATGTCGAATTGGACTATTCTATTTCCTCCACCTGTTTATGTGAGAAATAACCAAAAGGGATATTATGCACAAAGCTGATTTTTCAACCAAATTGGAAGACGGGCGTATTCTCTGCACCTTGTGCCCGCATTACTGCCGTCTGGCAAATGGTGAGTACGGCATTTGCGGTGTGCGCCAAAATATGGAAGACGTTTTGTATACGCAT
>CAYPZM010000070.1:0-17573 GCA_964414825.1 uncultured Cytophagia bacterium
TGACTATTATAGGCTACGACAAACCGGATTTTCCGGGATTGCTGAAAACCATGATCAAAGCCTTTTTCCGCCTCGGTGTGCTCACACACAAAGCCGTGATGGTCGATGTGACCTACGGCCACGGCATGCATTACGGCGGCACCTTGCCGATGAAGTTGCACCCCTCGCGGCCGTTTGAATGCTCGCGCAATGGCGAGTTATTTGGCGAACCCGGGGTGTTTATCATTGACGGCTCGCTGTTTCCGCATATTCCGGCAAAAAATTACTCGTTTACGGTGATGGCCAATGCCATGCGCATCGCTTTTTCCTTAGCCAAAGGAGCATAGATGGAAACCGTTTTACTCACAGGTGCCAGCGGGTTTATTGCCGGCGCACTGGCAGAAACTCTAAAGAACGCGGGTTATCGAGTCATCGGTCTCGTTCCGGATCAAAGCAAGCCACCGCATCTGGACCAGGTGTATCACGCTGTGTTGGGTGAATCAATTGAAAACGTGCTGACTCAGGAGACGCCTTACGCTGCCATCCATTTGGCCAACGATACCAGCGCCGACTCGTATCGCATAAATGTCGATGGTACACTTCGATGGGCCGAGGAGCTGGAAAAAAACTGCGCCAAGTTACAGATTTTCGCCAGTTCTATCTCTGCCTTGCAATCCGAGCTCTCGCCTTACGGTCGCGCCAAAAAAACGTGTGAAGCCTGGTTTCTCGAACACAATCAGGTTGTGGTACGCTTTGGTGTGGTTGTAGGCTCTGGCGGGATTTTTGCTGGTATGGCCAAAACGGTTGAGCAAAATAAAATCGTACCCCTATTGGATAACGGCAGCGCGCGCATTTACTTTACCGGCGTTCAGCAAATTTGTGACATTATCCGTATGATTTTGGAGCAACCTCAACGCGGCGTGGCGCTCAATCTTCAACAACCACAGCCGGTGTTGCTTCGCGATGTGTTGCGGAATATTGCGGCAGCGCAGCATAAAAAACGGTTTTTTGTCCCCATTCCTTCGGCCCCCATTTTATGGGGATTCAAGTTTGTTGAATCGGTTGGGCTCAAACATTTACCGTTTTCGAGCACCAATATTATTGGTTTGCGAAACAATCGTACACTGCAGGTCGAATCGGATTATCCGCAATTTGGCCTTAACGAAACTAGTATTCAGGAGCTTGTAGAATCAACGACGAACACGAATTGATTGGAGTTATTTAAATGGCGAAACGATTGCTGGTCCTGGTTCCCGCCTATAACGAAGAAAAAAATTTACCTTCACTTTTTGAAGCCTTTGAACAGGTCGTACAAGACGTTGGCGCCCTTGGCTGGGAAGCGCATTTTTTAATTATCGATGACGGCTCTGCCGATGCCACCTCAAACGTTGCCGATGGCCGCGGATTCCGAGTCCTGCGCCTGGTAGTCAACCTCGGTTATGGCGCGGCATTGCAAACCGGCTTTAAATTTGCCAAAAATGAAAATTACGATGCGGCAGTCTGTATCGATGCGGATGGCCAACATCAGCCCTCCGATATCGTCAAACTGCTTAACGTGTTCGACACCGGCGAATATCATGTTGTGCTGGGTTCGCGATTTGTTGAGGACACCGGGTACGAAACCAACTGGGCGCGCTATCTGGGCATTAAAATGTTCAGCGTCATTTTACGATTGGCTTCCGGAAAAAAGATTGTTGATGTGACCACGGGCTTTCAAATGATCTCGAAACCGGTCATTTCCCTGTTCGCCGACGAGTATCCGCACGACTATCCCGATGCGCAGGTACTGTTGCTGCTCACGCTCACCGGCTATAAAATTAAAGAAGTGCCGGTTTACGTTAAACAGCGTCTGCACGGCACGTCCATGCACGGCTCCCTCAAATCCTTGCTCTATCCGTTGCGAAATTTGTTTGCCATTCTCATCATGCTGCTGCGCGTCTCAACGATTTCAA
Source organism: uncultured Cytophagia bacterium (assembly GCA_964414825.1). Classification (GTDB taxonomy): domain Bacteria; phylum Zhuqueibacterota; class Zhuqueibacteria; order Residuimicrobiales; family Krinioviventaceae; genus CAYPZM01. The sequence goes on from CAYPZM010000070.1 coordinate 1,932, forward strand.
AACGAATTCAAACTGCCAATTCACAATCTGCGCATCCTTCGTCCGTTCCCATTCAAAGTGTAAATGTGAACTAAACCGGTTAAAAGAGAGTATCCGTGACGTTTATCAAACGACATTTTTTGCTTTTGTTGTTGCTTGCCGCTGCGCTCGTACGCCTGGGTTATGTGCTCACGCTGGAGGACAAATGGTATTTTTTCGATACCGTGCATTACGATTCCGCCGCCCGCTCACTGCTGGAAAACGGCAACTTTGGACGCAGTCTGCATTTTTATAACGATTACAAGCACTTTTGCCTCGAGCCTACTTATCCGTTATTTTTGGCGGGGATTTATAGCGTATTTGGCCGCGATTTTCTTGCCGTGCGGCTTTTTCAAATTCTCCTGTCCTTGCTGCAAATTTGGTTCGCGTATTTGATTGGATGGATGGTCTACCGCAAAGCCGCCAAATGGATTGCTGTATTTACAGCACTGTACCCATTTTTTATCTATTTGTCCGGATTGTTATATGTCACGCAAATCATAGCCCTGCTCGTTGTGATGACGATTTATGCTTTTTTAAAATATCGACAGGACCCCGGATGGAAATGGCTGTTGATGAGCGGTTTGCTGTTGGGATTTTCCATGGTCACGTTGCCTGTGCTCATGCCCACGGTTTTTTTATTTATGTTATGGATGCTTTTTCTTCCCAAACTGCGCTTTGGGCAACGAGCAGCGCACAGTGTTGTTTTATTATTGCTCTGCATTTTGGCAATGACGCCATGGACCATCCGCAATTACAACGTTTTTGATAAAGTGTCTTTAGGCCGCGCCTGCCTGGCGGAAACCAAGGTGCTAAACTTTATGCACTACCTGTTCGAGCGTGAAAAAGCTTTGGAGGATCAATCTTTTAATGCCCGTCGATTTGCTGTTCAAATGTCAGATCATCAGGATTCCACATTTTTTGTCTACTCACTTGACGATGTTCCAATCATGCAGCTAAAGCCCCTGGACCCGCTGTCAAAACCTGAAATTGGTTATGCCGGTGTGATATTTTTTGGCGGCGATTCATTTTCTATAAACGGATTTTCAGCTTTTACAAATGAAGGAGAGGTGAGACTCTCTTCAGATACATCGGCTGTGGCATTTCAATCCGAGACGATAGATTTAAGCGAGAATGTGGCGCTCAAACCCTCGAAAGCTTCCTGGCAGCACAAACTGATTTTTGCGCATCCGGACACATTCCAAAACATAATTTTAGACTATGGTGAAAAGCCGAATCCAAACGAGATCCGGCGAGTAGCCGTTCTATTCGGCCTCGATGCTGCCGATTCCTCAGCCAACGGCTATATGACCTGGATGCAACCCTGGAAAGAACCGGATTTGTGGCGCATAAAAAACGGCGTGCCGGACCATGCCATTGATGTGCAAAAAATCTATTTGAGCGGCGCATCGCACTCGCTGTTTAGTTTGGTAACCGATTATCCGATAGAATTTATATTCAAACATTTTTTGCCCGAGCTGCTCAACTTTTGGTCGCCGGGCGTCAATCGCATCACCACCGATTCCGCAAAACCGAACAGTTTGCAGCAGTGGGCCTCGTTTATCAGTTTTGTGCCGCTGCTTTTATTTATGCCGATTGGTCTGGTTGTTTTATTTCGAAAAGAGCCGTGGCAGCTCTATTTATTCTTGATTGTGATGCTCACGCTCTCGGCAGGCTATAGCGTATTTTTTGCCGAAGTGCGCTATCGCTTGCCGATTGAAAATTTAATCATCATCCTTGCGATGATTGGACTGAATTGGACATTTAACAAGCTGAGGTACAGCCGTAATGGATAGTATTGTCATTTCAATGCGCGGCAAAATTTTGCTGGCCGTGCTGGGTTTAATTTTTATCCTATTTTTATTTTCGTTGCTCAAAAAGCGCCGAATCACCGAGTCTTTTGCGCTGGCGTGGCTGGCAGTGTCCATCGGCATGGTGATAGTCGTGTCGAGCAACACCGTGCTCATGGGCGTTACCCATGCGCTGGGTGCCAAGTATCCGGCATCTGCCTTGACCATGATTGCGCTGCTGTTCATTTTATCTATATTGCTCTATTTTACGCTCACGCTGTCCACTCTGACTCAAAAACAGCGCGAACTTATTCAAGAGCTGTGTATTCAGAATTTAAAATTTGAAGAGCGCATCCGACGCCTGGAACGTGTGCAACATGTTTTCCCCGAATAACAAAAAGCTGCTTCTGGTCATGGATTGGGAGCCGCCAGACGACTGGCCATTCCTGACTCCGTTACAGCGCTTTTTTGATGTTGAAATTTTGCACGTATCAGCACCTAAAAATATCAACTCCGCTTTTGAAAAAGTGACGCGGCTCTGGAAGAGTTATGCGGTCGCCAGTATTCGTGCGGTGTCAAGGCTAAAGCAAAATCATGCTGTCTATTCCTGGCACGCGGTTATCGGTTTGTTTTTGGCCTTTTGGTGCCGGTTGTTGCGCATTTCATCGCCATCTATTGTGCTGGCGCAATTGATTCTGCCGGAGCGCCCAAAAACGGTCTCGCAAAAATTGCGTCGATGGTTCGTTACCTTTAGTCTGAAACGAGTTGATGTGGTTGTGGTTTATTCCCAAATTGAGGTCGAGAAATACGAGTCTCTTTACGGCAACGCAAAGACGCATTTTGTGTTTGTGCCGTTGGGCATCGATTTTCCTCAGAATATTGTGACTCGGGAAAAAGAATACATTTTTAGCGGCGGCCGCAGCAATCGCGATTACAGCACATTGATCCAGGCGGCACATGCTATCAAAACCCCGGTGGTGATTGTGGCGCAAAAATACAATATCCCGAAAATCGAGTTGCCGCCTCATGTCCAGCTTCAATACGGTGTTTTTGGAGATGAATTTGACAAATTGCTGGCCCACGCCTCGGTTGTGGTCATTCCGCTGGACCGTCCCGATGAATCCTCCGGCCAATTGGTCTTGTTACGCGCCATGGCCATGGGTAAAGCTATTGTAGTGACCGCAAACCGCGGCATTGATGACTATATTACAAATGAAGCTGTTATGGTGATACCGCCGCACGATTCTAAACGATTGGCCGATGCGGTGATCACCCTGTTGTCACATTCAGAAAAACGACAAGAAATGGGCGCGAGGGCACAGAAAGTCGTGGCACAATTTTCCACCTCGAACCAGGCAGAGCGCATCGCAGAGCTGCTTTACGAGTACACACAACCCGAAATTGCGGTTGTTTCTCAAAAGTATGTTGGGCACCATGAAGCTTGAACGATTTTTACTCATATCTTTCGGATTTTTATTATCCATTGAGCAGGGCTTTACCCTGGTCCTGGGCTACCTTCGTGGAGGGATTGCACGCGGCGCCGATGTGATCATGCCGGTTGATCTGGCCATGTACGCGCTACTGTTGCTAAAACCGGCTCGACCGATTCCTGCAAAATATCGTTTTATTTATAATTTTGCAAAATTTGGTGCCATTGCTTTTTGGTTGTGGAGTTTTACAGGCGAATTTGTTGCGTTCGAAAAAGCAGATTTCCGATTTGGTTATGTGCACTTGAGTCGCGCTATTCTTGTATTTTTTGTCGTGCTAACTCGCATCTCCACTCGGGACGATGTGATTCAATTCACCAAAGGCGTTCTGTATGCGCTGGGACTTCAGGCCTTTGTGGGTGTGTGGCAGTGGCAAATTGGACCGGTAACTATACCGTTTTTTAATATCACCAATACGTGGCGCGCTACCGGAATGATTGGCGTTGCCAATGCTTACGGCTCTTATCTTGCCGCTATAGCACCGTTGGCTATACGTGCCTCGCTTTTTCTCAATATAAAACCCAAATGGATGTGGCACATTATTTCCGTGTTTTCTATTGGCGCGTTGCTGGCCACCTATACGCGCGGCGCTTGGCTTGCCTTTGCCGCGTCCATGATTATCTTTTTCTATCTCGACTTTACCAAGAAAAAACTGTCGCAACGACAAATGTTATTGTTGGTTGTTGTTGTTTTGGCCGGTTCTGTTTTTATCTCCTTAAAATATGGGCATGTGATCACCCATCGCATGGAAGATTCAACCGAAGCCATTACCAGCGATAATAAACACAGCCGCATGGGGCTGGCTAAAGATGCTTCGCGCATTATTCGGGAGAATCCCGTAATGGGCACAGGGCTCAACAATTATCGCTATCATGCGGATGAAGAAACTATGGGCACGCGTATTGTCCACAATACCTACCTGCTGGTGGCGGCGCAACAAGGGCTTCCCGGAGGCATTTTATTTGCCTTGATGAACCTCATCATTATGATTTTTGGATTCAAGATTTTAAAATCCAAAGATCCTGTGCTGTATCATATTGGGGCAGCCGGATTGGCCGGAATGTTTGCCTTTTTGCTGTATTACATGGTGGCGCCGGATTATCGCCTGGTAATTTTGAAACTGCAACATTGGCGGGCGCTCGCCATGATAGTGGCCATGTTAGGAGTAGAAGAAAGGACCAAGCTGCTGCGCACCCGATTGCGACAAAAACGCAATGCCTTACAATCGAAGCAAAACACACAGCAACGACAAACGCCATCGGCGAATCGAAATGAAACAGTTACACAAAAATATTAGTTTTACTGCCCTTCATCAGCTTTTTGTTACCGGCCTGGCTTTTATTCTGGTGCCAGTGGCAACGCGCTATTTGGGCGCCGAAAACTATGGCTTGTATACCCTGGCAACTACGGTTGGTTTTTTTGTGGGTTTGCTTGCCGACCTGGGCATCTCGACCATACTGACGCGAGAAATTGCCAAACATCCTAAAATTGCCGCGCGCTTTTTTTCCACCATCATCGCGACCAAATTATTTTTAATTGTTTTGGCGATACTGGGCTTGATTCTCTTTGTAACCCTGGCAAATTATGAACAACAGACCAACCGCATCATTCTGGTCTTTGCCATCGCATCAGTGCTCGGTTCGTTCTCCCAGGCTGCGTTTGGCGTGTTTCGAGGGCTGCAACAAATGCAGTTTGAAGCTATTGGCGTCTCCATGGACAAAATCATCTCCGTGGCCATAGGCATTACTCTGCTGCTGTTGGGGTTTGGCATCGACTATTTTATATGGTCATTTGTCGTCTCCAGCACTCTGTTGTTTTTTTATTCCTTTTATGTCATTTATCGCCATTTGCTCTCGTTTCAACTGCAATGGCGGCGGGCCCGCGCCAAAGTTATCTTGAGCGTTTCCATGTACTTGGGTCTCTCGGCCTTTTTGTCCATGGCCTATAATTACTTGGACATTCTCATGTTGTCGAAAATGTCCAGTTTGCAGGATATCGGTTTTTATTCGGCGGCATATCGCATTCTAATGGTCACACGAATCTTTCCCACCATTTTGGCCACGGCATTTTTGCCGCAGTTTTCGTCACAAAGCAAAGATAGCCAGGCGGTTTCATCCCTATTTGCGCAGGGCGTGGGGTATTTGTTTATGATCATTTTTCCACTTGTTCCGGCAACGGTGGTGTTGGCCGAACCGATTATGATTTTTGTTTGCGGCAGCGAGTTTATTGTCGGCGCTTCGGCTCTGCGTATTTTGGCTTTTGCAACGGCGGCGCAAATGCTCAACATTTTTTTTGTACCGCTGTATGTGGCCACCAACTTTCAAAACAAAATCGTGCATTTTCAACTGGTTGGATTGTTTGTCAATATTGGCCTTAATTTATTGCTCATCCCCACATTGTCGTTTGTTGGAGCGGCGTATGCCACGGTAGCGACAGAAATTGCTATTTTTCTGTTCATCCTGATTTGGATTCGCAAAAAGCTGGGATTTTCGCTATTCCCGTCCACTCGATTGGTGCTGAAAATAGCCGGATGCACAATAATTATGATGGCGAGCGTATTATTTGCACTTTATCTAAATTTTCACCTAGTACTCATTGTGCTGGTCGGTTTGGTCATTTATGGACTGGCATTGCTGATCAGCAAAACAGTAGACGCGTCCAAATTGATCGTTTACCTAGCCAACAGATAAGTAACCATAAAGAGCGGAACAAGAACACTCCCTGTGCAGTAAATGAACGATTGTTCCCTTTTTCCTGTGAGGTGCTTTCAAGTGCCCCAAAAATGGGACAGTAGTGCAATCCATTCCCTGTGATTGAATAAAGCAGGAGAAACAGAAAACAGAACGGCGATCCACGCCATTCGAAATAAAAATTACATTAAACCAAATCGAATTAAAAAGTCGCCCAAGGTGATTTTTCTATGTTTTTAAGTTTTAGATTTTAAAGGAATTATACAGTCAATACTAAATATTTTGCCATGCATTCTATTATAAAGACGTGCGATGGCAAAAGTTAAAATCCATGAATTACACCAAAACAGGACACGGCTCGCGCCGCCAATCAATCAAAAGCGGAGAACATAATGGCGCAGGTTTTGCAGGTGCACAACAAAACAACAGCGCAGCGGTTGTCCGGTTCCTGTTTGGCAAAACAATGAGGACCAGGTGACCGGAGAAGAAAAAATAAAGCGGCTCAGGGATTTTTATCAACGAGAAAATGCTCTGGTAACGTCGCCGTTCATAAACGATCAGCTTGAGCTCAATTTTGCGCTGTTTGAGCATGTAAGGCGTTCTTTGGATATTTCTTTCCAGGATAAGATGATTCTGGATGTCGGCTGCGGCAGCGGCATGTTAGCTTCATTTTTTCAAAATCATCAACACTATCTTGGGCTCGATCTCAATTTACGACAGAGTTTTCAAATCCTAAAAGACGACTCGCATGCATACGCACAGGCCAATGCATTACAATTGCCGATTGGCGACAACTCGTGCGACATTGTGATTTGTATGGACAGTTTTGAGCATTTTCCCGATCAACGGGCGGCGGCGCGCGAAATCAAACGTGTGCTCAAATCGGATGGTCTGTTTTTACTGTCCATTCCAACATATGCCAATGTCGCCGGGCTCGTTAAACAATATTGTGAGGCTACCGGCAAGTATGAAAAAAACACCTGGGCGCCGTTCGATTACTGGAAGCCTGAAGAATTGGAACATTTTATGACGCCCAAACGCGTGCGTCAGGTTTTTCGGTCTGCCGGGTTTTCGCAGTTCAACCGCATCGGCTACGATCAGGAAGTGGCGGTCGGACTGTTTCCCTGGGTTTGGCATCCGAAAATGCCCGGCAAACTTGCGGCAGCAATATCAAAAAGTTTTTCGCTCATTGCCAAGCCTGTCTGTCAATTATGGCCGGAAACTAGTTTGCACACGTTTTGGAAGATTCAATAACCATGAGGGATGTGATGAAACTCATTATGTTACGCTCAATTGTCCTGGCGCTAATTTTCTTAACAGCGTTAGTACTTGCGCAAGATCGCCTTAATCCACCGTTCCCCAGAACCGCCTCTTATTCGTTGGGACAAGGATTTTGGCCCACCTATTCCATTGGCTCGAGATTAGAAATTTTAAGCAGATATGATATGGCCTACATTTATGGCTCGGATGAAGACCACGGCATGATCAAAGCTATAAAATTGCGCCAACTGCGTCCGGACCAAATTTTAATCGCTATGGGGCTTAATGGTGTCTATTTTAGCGATCCGCCAGAGTATTATTTGTATCGGCCCTACCGTGGTTATTTGACCGATAATGTGAGTCCGGGCCAACGAACCTTTGTTGTGGACAATGTTGATGGCATCATTCAAGGCCTGGATGGCGATTACCGATTTTGCTACGCAGTGATCAATAACGATGTCATCAATATCGAATACGCCATCGGTGATACGCTGGTGGCTCCCAATGAAGGCGACGATTTTTGGAAAGTGAATCAATATCATAGCATTGGCGACTCGGTGATGAGCGTTATCCGCTTGCCGGGACCTGGCGTGTTTCCCAATTTTAGCGAATGGTCTCCGCCTGTTGACGGCAAATATGTGTGGGATTATTTGGCGGAAAAAAATCTGGTTGAAAAAATTGACTGGACTCGTGGTATTTGGGACGGTCTGTTTCACGATGCGTTTTATGCCAATGTTCATCTCGTGAGCCACGGCATGGATATGAATTTAAATGGAGTGGACGATTACGAGGAAATGGGCAGCACGCCGGCAAAGGCCGGCCAGTACTCGATCAATCCGCATCGCCGAACTTATATGGGCAAATGGCTGGACCGTGAGTTGCAGCTTATGGCGCAACAGCAGCCCGATTTGCCGAATTTGTTGAGCGTCAACAACGGCGGCACCTGCGAATATTTTTACGATCAGCTCAACGGCCACACCTACGAGGGATTTTTGCGCTGGGCCAACTGGTATTATCTCAAGGATGATTGTTTGAAATGGAAAGAAGAAAATGAAGCGCGTAACCGGCCTTCTTCCATGTTTATCGAAGATTATATTCCGGAAAAATGGTCGCACAATGGCAAGGATCGGTTTGATAAAATGCTGTTTGGATTGACAACGTCACTGTTGTTCGATTGCTACTACGGCATGACCTTTGGCGATTGGTACTATATCATGATTTGGTATGATGAGTTTGAAACCAATCTCGGCTATGGCATTGCCGATCCGTTTGAGTTGCCCAATGGATTGTGGGCGCGCTATTTTGACAAAGGCGTAGCCATTTGTAACCCAACCGGTGCTCCGCAAACCATCAGCCCGGCGGATTTGGACGGACGATCCTACTACCGCCTGCGCGGCGGTCAAAATCCCGAGCTTAACAACGGCCAGGAGTTCATTGGCCCCATGGAGGTCTACGGTCACACCTATGGCACCTCCGACAAGCGGGGTGGAGGTATTATTTTGTTTACCGAACCGACCACGGCAGTAGCCGATATTATTGTTGATAATTTTTATCACAACGACACGTCACCCGGCAGCAACCCTGTTGAGTTAACCGGGGATTGGGGACGCTATGTCTCAGCCGGTTATAAAGATTTGGAGCAGAATAATCCCTATTGGTGTCAGCTTGGTGACAAACACGTCCAGGGCGATTTTGATGAAGGTTACGGCTACCATGCGGTTCCGGATGGAAATGGCGAGGCCACCGCAATATGGCGACCATCAATCGGTGTGCCCGGTTATTACGAAATTGCCGAATGGCACGGCTGGCATGGTGATGATGCGAGCTCCATTACTGAGGCTTCGGATGTCCCGTATGAAATTGTCATTAACGGTCAAGTGCGTACGTCGGGAACACTGGATCAGCGCCACAATTACGGCCAATGGAACGTATTGGGTTATTTTTATTTGAACAAAGGTCAGGATGCCTATGTCAAAATCACCAACAAAGCTAATAACTGGGTGCTGGCCGATGCTATGCGCTTTCGTTTTCTCGGCGAGGACCAGGTGCCGGATTCAACACCGCCCGATTCACCCAAAAATTTAAAACTGCTCGAGTGACTCCTTTCTTAATATAAAGATGGGTATGTGAACAATATATTTAGCCAAATTGCGTTTCCTAAAGTATATTTACTCAAAATTTAAACTGGTTCACATACCCGTTCCTATTTATGAAATTTGTTTATTTTAATTACATGGTCGATCTGTATGGCTATTCCATAGGCTCGACAATTAAAGCAAAAAAGCTCCTTGGCGCTCTGCAACAGGTTGGGCATTCGGTTTCGTTTTATTGGATGTGTGCACAATCACCAAAACAAGAAAACAGCATCCCCAATGCAAAACCGTCTTCTGTTTCACTTTTAAGGGATTTGTTATATACGCCCAAACAGCTTTTGCGAAATGGTGTCCAGTTTTTTCGCGAGTGGTCCATTTTGCGACACGAGCGGCCCGATGCGGCAATTGTTCGCCTCGATGCATTTCGTATCTCCGCGCTCTGGGCATGCCGACTGCGGCGTGTACCCATGTTTGTTGAAGCGGATGGCGCCAATTCCTATGAATGGCTTACATTCAATAACGGCCGGCATTTGTGGGCGCCGGTGCTGTTATGGTGCGAAAAAATAATGTTAAAACATGCTCACGGCATTATCACGCAATCCCAAGAGGCAAAACACTATTTTTGCGAGCGGCACAGTTTGCCAGAGCAGGACATTATTGTCATTACAAATGGTGCCGATGCTCGATCTGTTTTAAACTCTTCCACTGCAAAAAAACTGCAAGAATCTCTAAACATCTCTCTAAATGCACAAATCATCGGATTTGTCGGTTCCATGCACCACTGGCACGGCATTCAAGATGTTAAAACCATGATTCATCAGATTTTGCGGCAATTCCCCAATGTTATGTTTTTATTCGTTGGCAGTGGCGGCGCTTTGGAACGTGATTTGAAAGAACAGTTGCAGGATACCGGTGAGCGCGTGTTGTTTACTGGAACCGTGCCCAACGAATCGGTGCAAGATTATATTCAACTTTTTGATATTGCCATCGCACCTTATCCACACATCGACCTGTTTTACTTTTCCCCCATGAAGATTTTTGAATACATGGCGGCTGGCAAACCGATCGTCACTGCTCATATCGGCCAAATGGCGCGGATACTCGAACACCAGCGCAGTGCTTTGTTTTATGAGCCGGGCGATATAAACGGATTACAACGCCAGATCGAATTGTTGCTAAAAAATTCACAATTGCGCAAAAAAATTGCACGCAATGCCTATCAAAGTTTTGTAGACTCTCACACATGGAAACACAAAGCAGAAGAACTTGATCGGTATATGAATTTATGTTTGGCACCCATGTGAGGAAAAGCAAAGGATCACCATGAAAATTAAAGTCTTACAACTTGTTGAAGGATTTAGTTTTGGCGGCGCCGAAACCAAATTGCTCGAGCTGGTAAAACATATGGATACCAACCGATTCGAGACCACGGTCATCAGTCTTGGGTTGGGTGATGAAATTAAAGAGCTATTCATGCAGCTCAATTGCCGCGTTTTTACATTCGAACGCAAACGACAATTCGATTTTGCCTTGTTGCGTCAGGTGCAAGACTTTATTCGTGATGAAGAAATTGATATTGTCATGACCACGCTGTTTTATGCCGATGTTATTGGCGCGTTGGCCGGACACAAGGGCGGTGCCAAAGGCGTGTTCTCCTGGGAAACTATTTCCTCTCCCAAATGGCTGGTGCCGCATCGCTATTGGGCGTACCGCTATGCCATCCGCAAGGCCGACAAGGTGATTTCGGTCTCCAAGGCTACGGCGGATTGGTTGATCAAAAAGCGCAAGGTAAATCCGAACAAGGTGATGATCATCCCTTATGGCGTTAATCTGGAAAAGTTTAATCCCAAAGTAAAAACCATAACTCGTACCGATATTGGTGTGAACAAAGAGGATATGGTCATTGGCCAGGTATCGCGGTTGACCGAACAAAAAGGCCACACCTATTTGATTGATGCGGCGACGCGCGTGGTGACCGAAATTCCCAATGCCAAATTTGTCCTGGTGGGCGACGGCCCGCTGCGTTCGCGGCTGGAAGATAAAGTCCGTGCCAGAGGACTGCAAGATTATTTTGTGTTTCTCGGCTTTCGCCAGGATGTGCCGGAAATTTTACCGCTTTTTGATGTTTTTACCCTGCCCTCGTTGTATGAAGGTTTGCCAAACGTGGTTCTGGAAGCCATGGCCTGCGGCTTGCCAGTGGTGGCCACTCCGGTTGATGGCACCAAAGAAGCCGTGGTTGACGAACGTACCGGCTACCTGGTGCCGGTTGGCGATACGGCTGATTTGTCTCACAAACTCATCAAAATGTGCTCAAACGATGCCATGCGCTTAAAACTTGGTCTGGCCGGTCGTGGTCGCGTAGAAGACGATTTTTCTCTCGAAGGCCAGGTGCGCAAGTTTGAAAAATTGTACGAAAAGTATGCTCTGCAAAAATGAAGAATTTTATGAAAATATTGATGGTTCATAAATTTTATTACGTTGAAGGCGGCGCCGAGCGCTATGTCTTTAACGTAAGCGACCTGCTGCAAGAAAAAGGTCACGTTGTCATTCCGTTTGCTATGCAAGACGAGCGCAATTTTGACTCGGATTATGTCGACTTTTTTTCCGACCGCTTTGGCCCGGATCTGCTCTTTTCGACACGCAATCCATTCAAACGCTTGAGTATTGCCAAACGCATCATTTTTAATCGCAAGGCCCAGGAAAAACTCGCCCGGTTGATAGAAGAGACGCGTCCCGATTTTGCTCACGTACATTCCATTTATCACCATTTGTCGCCTTCGGTTTTGTTTACGTTGAAACAATACAATCTGCCGGTTTTGTTAACATTGCACGATTATAAAATGGTCTGTCCGAATTATATTTTTTTAGACGGCAAACGCCAGGTGTGCGAAGCATGTCGAGGAAAACAGTTTTGGCATGCTACGGCGAAAAAATGCTTTCGCGATTCTTATGCCGCCAGTGCCCTGGTGAGCGCTGAAGCATATGTGAACAAGCGGAAAAAAAGTTATCACGATAATGTGGATTTGTTTGTCTCGCCCAGCAAATTTCTCGCCGATAAAATTTCCAGCTATGGCTATGCGGATAAATCCGTTGTGGTTCAACCTTACACGCTCGACCTCAACGCCTATGAGCCGTGTTATGAACCGTCTGATTATTTTGTCTTTATGGGACGCTTGACCCACGAAAAAGGCGTGCATTTTTTGTTGGATGCGGCAAAACAAATAAAAGGTGCGGATTTGTACGTGCTTGGCACCGGCCCGTTGGAGCAAGAGCTGCGCGACCGTGTAAAGCGCGAGAATTTATCTAATGTGAAAATGCTCGGTTACAAATCCGGCGATGAGCTGCGCGATATTGTACGGTGCGCCAAGTTTACGGTGATCACCTCGGAGTGGCACGACAACTCGCCGCTGGTGATTTACGAATCGTTGTCCCTGGGAAATCCCGTGGTCGGAGCGCGAATGGGTGGCATTCCCGAGCTCATAAGTGAGGGTGAGGATGGATTTGTGTTTGATCGCGGCGATCGACAAACGTTTGTAAAACATGTGCAGTATTTGATCGACCATCCGGAACAAGCCATTCAAATGGGAAAAAATGCACGACAAAAAGCCGAACGACTGTACGGATTTGATCAGCATTACGCGCAGCTTTTGCAGTTGTATGAAAAAACCAAAGCTATCTCTAACGCATTTCGAGTCGGACAACCTGCCTAATGAAATTCTTCAAATTTGGTCTAGTAATTCTGTTTGTAGTATTGTTAATTGGCCTTTATGCCTTTGGAGTGGACCGTCTGGTATTGGGCAGTGACGAGCTCTATCCGGCACGCGCGGTCATTGCCGACGATTGGAACCTGATGGAAGCGCCTTGGCCGCAAGAGGCCACGCGCGAGTATTTCGCCAATTGGCCGATTCCCTTTCCGCTGCTTTTTGGTTTGCTGACTCGAGTATCCGTGGTTTTATTTGGACAAACCCATTTTGCTTTGAGATTTTGGCCGCTCCTGTTCGGGCTGCTTGGCATTCCGGCCATGTATGCCTTGTTTCGACGATTTGTGCCCAACGCATTCGCTGCAATTGGCGCATTTCTTTTCGCCGCCAGCTCGGACAAACTGATTACCTATTCCAAATCGCTAAAACATTATACTGCGGATGTCTTCTTTTCTGCTCTTCTCCTCGTGCTGGCGAGGTGGATTGTCAACAGCCAAAAACGTCTGGCCTGGATTCTTTTCACAACAATCGCATCCATCGCCATTTGGATTGCATTTGGCTCGGTGTATGTGATTGCCGGTATTTACATTTATCTGCTTTTATTTTTTCTTGTTCAAAAAAAAGCCGATCGCAATTTTTGGCTCGCTTTTCTGGCGTCGGGATTTGTATTTATGCTCTCATTTCTTGGCGTGTATCTCTCCAGCGTTACCAACGCCGTCTCCAACCCCACATTTCTCAACGATTGGGGATTTACCATTTTTGATCTCTCGCGAATCTCCGAACTATCCTATGTCGCCAGCTACCTCAAACATATTGTCTTTAATATTTTGCAAATGCCGGCCTATTTTTTTAATGGCTCTCTATTTATCGGTGCGATGTGCAATATCTTCATTTTGGTTTGGCTGATACATTATTTTTTCAAACGCAGATTTTTGGACGTATCGTTTTTGTTCTTACCGCTTTTGTTTCTCATTCTCGGTTCGCTTGCCGGAAAATATCCGTTTGATGCCGGACGTACATCGCTTTTTTTACTACCGATTTGGGGTGTTTGGGCGATTGGCGGCTTTTATCATGCAAGTCAATGGGTTTCGCGCAACAAAACAGTATACCGAATGTTTGTTGTGCTAATACCGCTCTGTTTTGTCCCTCTGATTCATTCCAATGCTGAAAAAGTGGCTCATCTCAAGCTGGCCGGCGGGCGCGAGGTGGATTTGATGATGCAGGCGCTGAAAGAAGGCGCCCGGGATGGCGACACGGCCTATGTACAATGGGGAGCCATTTTGCCGTTTTATTTTTATGCCACCGATTTGACACCTGGATACCCGTCTTCCATTGTCCTGAAAAATTCCGATACGCTGCAGGTCATTTATGGCGAAGAGCATCTGCTCACTCCGGATTTGTATCAACGCGATATCCAAAAGCTCTCTCAAGTAGAAGGCAGGTTGTGGCTGGTGCTGGCGCTCAAATCGGATACTCCGGGCATGCAGGCGTTGGTTGATGCTGTTGTTCAAAATCGACACTTGCTTTCCGAACAAACCTTCAAGGGCTGCCGTTTGCTGCTATTTTCTCCACCTGCAAACGCGAATTCGATTCAATAAGTTGTTATAAAAATTCGAAATCTGGCTTCTAATTCCAAAAACAAAATCACAAGTGCCGAGGCGCCTAGCGAACGCAGAGAAAAGATTTGCTGCACAATGCAATGTCATGCACCCAAGATTGTTTTTACGAGGTGATAAAAGTGAATTCGTAAATATGTTTCTCTGAGCCCTTTTGCAAGTTCTGCGGCTCAGCGTTAAATCTCATCAGATATTTTTTTCCGTTCACATTCACAAAGCCCTAACCCCCATCTCTTTTTATTTCCCCACTCTTGGCACAGACTTTGTCTGTTAATGGTCTCGAATAGCCAAATGCTATAATTTTATTGAGGTTATGCTAAATATCAATTGCACAGAATTATTCCAGAGTGAAACACACCCGTGTTATTGTTTTTGGCTGAAACAACATTACGCTTTTTTTATGATTGGAGGTTGAACGCCATGAAGGTGAATCTCTCTTATGCAAAACTCCTGATGATTACGCTCGTGATTCTCGCGATGACTTTTCCGCTATTCGCAGCGCAGGACGATTTTGAACGCGCCAACGGCTCGCTAGGCAGCAATTGGGCGGCAAATACCAATCTAGTAATTCAGGACGGTCGCATGCACAACCAGGGCACAACAAGTGGCTGGTCTAATTATATGGCCGTTTACAATGTCGTCAACGCAAACGAGGCCACCATTTTTTGGCCGTCAGAAGGCAATGGCATTTCGGGTATCGGCGCGCAGTTGGGCGGTGTCTCTTTTGTGAATTCATTTAGCGCTGGCTCAAACGGTTATTTGATTTATGTGTACGATAAGGAAGTGCGACTTTTCGAGGTTGCGAGCGGCAGCCCAACTGGCGACAATATTCAACCCAACATCACCGTGCCCGTCAATCCGGAACCCGGCGACGAATTCAAGGTGACATTCAATTCCTCAACCTATACGTTTACGGTCTATCTAAACGGCTCACAAATCGCCACAATTAAAGACGCCAGTAAGCGGGTTAGTTTGAGCACCAGGTAT
>CAYPZM010000071.1:0-17353 GCA_964414825.1 uncultured Cytophagia bacterium
GTTGATGATCCGGCCCCAGCCGCGCTGTTTCATCTCGCCGAACACCAGCCGGGAGGTGTGGAATGCGCTCGACAGGTTGATGGCGATGATCGCATCCCACTTCTCGATCGGAAACTCCTCGATATGCGCGACATGCTGGATGCCGATCAAATTCAGTATGTACCGACATTAGAGTACTCGCGCTCCAAAGACATGTCGAAATTTGAAAATGCGGTTGAGGCGGCTGAAAATTCGGATGTCGTTTTGATGTTCCTGGGCGAGGAAGCTATTCTTTCGGGCGAGGCCCACTGTCTTGCCAACATTGATTTGCCGGGTGTGCAGCAAGAGCTCATCAAAGTCGTTGCGAAAACCGGCAAACCCATCGTTGTCGTGGCGCTCGTTGGTCGTCCCATCACCATGGATCATATTCTCGAGGATATCGATGCGCTGCTGTACGCGTTCCATCCGGGCACCATGGCCGGCCCGGCGCTGGTGGATATTTTGTTTGGTAAAACCTCCCCATCCGGCAAATTAACAGTGACCTTTCCCAAGGTTGTCGGGCAAATTCCCATGTACTACAATCATAAAAATACCGGCCGCCCGCCGCAAGAAAGCTCCTGGGTGCATATTGATAACATCCCCGTGGGCGCCTGGCAAACCTCGCTGGGCAACGAATCGCATTATCTGGATGCCGGATTTAAACCGCAATACCCTTTTGGCTTTGGCCTGTCTTATACAACATTTGAGTATGAGGATTTGCAGCTTTCATCGAACACAGTAAAAATGGACGAATCATTAAAAGTCTCTGCGACCGTCAAAAATACCGGCGCTGTTCAGGCCGATGAAATCGTGCAGCTCTACATTCGTGATTTGGCGGCGAGCATCACTCGACCGGTTCGGGAGCTCAAAGGCTTTCAGCGCATCAATCTCAAACCCGGTGAAAGCAAAACCGTTGAATTTGAGCTGACCAAATCGGATTTGGCATTCCCGGGCCAGAACATGAACATGGTCACCGAGCCGGGTCAATTTCACGTGTGGATTGCCCCCAGCTCGGACAGCGGTTTGATGGGCGAATTTACGCTTGTTGAATAACAAGCTTTTACGGAGGAGCATTTCCTATGAGAAAAATCAACATCATATTCATCATGCTTTTGTTTGCTGTGAGTATGCAATTCTTTGCCGGATGCACGCCGGAAGCTACAGAACCATCATTTGATTTGACGCAGCAAAAATGGATTGGCCGCTGTATCAGCTACTCGGGCTATCGCGAGGGACAGCATCCCGACAAGGCCCTCTACCCCAGCCAGGAGCAAGTCCTGGAGGATATGAAAATCCTGGAAAAAAACTGGGTGATGATTCGCACCTATGGCTCCGACCAGCACAGCGAGGACATTCTGGAAGTGATTCGCCGGGAAAATATTCAACTCAAAGTCATGCTCGGCATGTGGCTGGATGGCGCTCCCAAAAATCCGGATGATAATGAGAAACAAATCACGACCGGCATTCGCTTGGCAAACGAGTACAAAGATATTGTTGTCGCAGTGAGCGTCGGCAACGAAGCCTTGGTGCACTGGTCAAATCACAAATTGCCGGAAGAATTCGTCATTCAGGCCGTCAAAAGAGTCAAGGAAGCCGTTGAGCAACCGGTCACTGTGGCCGATGATTTCCTCTACTGGCGCGAGCACGGCCAGGAGCTGGCCGAGGTCGTCGATTTTGTCACCATGCACACCTATCCCATGTGGGGCAAACAGGACATTGACACCGCCATGCCGGTGACGATTGAACATTTTGAGAGCGTCCGCGATTCACTGCCGGGAAAAACCATTGTCATTGGCGAAGCCGGCTGGGCCACCTACACGGTCGGAGAATTACACGCGCCGCGCGCAGGGGATGAGACCAAGCAGATCCGCTATTTTAACGAGCTCATGGTCTGGTCCAAAGAGAATGACGTCAATGTGTTTTTCTTTGAGGCCTTTGACGAACCCTGGAAAGGCACTGGCACCGAAGGCCACTGGGGCCTGTTTACGGCGGATCGCAAAGCCAAACCCGTGATGCAAGAGTGGTATCCCGAGCTCATGCCTGATGGGCCGACATCACCCAGTTACGATGATGCTGAATAATTCTTGAAAAGCATCGGGCAAACACAATAATCTTGATACGGGAGAGCTTTTTGGGCTCTCCCGACTTGTTTGGCGGGGCACCTTTTTCTATTTTTATAACCACGGAACATTTTCCACTCCCGCCTTTTTCTAAAATCTTTATCAATCGTTTTATCGAGCACAAAGGACTATTTTATGGCTGATACAATACTTGCCGGCACAACACCGCTCAAAAGTGAGGGCAAAAATGTAGAGGGCGCTTTAATTGAAATTGACGGCGAACGATTCTATCGCATAAAAAATTATGATGAGATGGCGCCATTTTTTATGAGCATTGTCAGCGATTCGGATCACTGGATGTTCATCTCCAGCAACGGCGCGCTCACCGCCGGTCGCATCAATCCCGATAACGCACTGTTTCCCTACTATACGGATGACCGCATCCACGATTCGCAAGACCAGACGGGCAGCAAAACCATCATATTTATCACAAAAGAACACAAGAGTTATTTATGGGAACCGTTCTCGCAGCGGTTTGCCGGACTTTATGGCATTCAACGCTCGATCTATAAAAACAGCTACGGCAATAAACTGATTTTTGAAGAGATCAATAATGACCTCGGCGTGACATTTCGCTACGCCTGGTTGAACAGCGAAACGTTTGGGTTCGTCAAACAATCGAGCATACGCAATGATGGAAACGCAGATATTCACATCACCTTGCTCGACGGCATTCAAAATATTTTGCCATACGGCATTGATCGGCGATTCCAGCTCGAGTACAGCACATTAGCGGACGGGTACAAGAAAAATGAATTGCTCCCCGAAACCGGCCTGGGCATTTTTCGCATGAGCTCGATTCCCACGGACAAAGCCGAACCGAGTGAGGCGCTCAAGGTCACGACGGTTTGGTCGATTGGAGCTGACGAGACAAAAAAGCTGCTATCAACGCGGCAGCTTGATGTCTTTCGAACGGGTGCGCCGATTGAGCAGGAAGTTGATATCAAGGCGGCGCGCGGCGCGTATTTTGTCAATCCCGAGTTTGAGCTGGCATGCCAAACGGAACGCGAATGGTTTATTGTCGCGGATATCAACAAAGATTCCTCGGATGTGGCGGATTTGAATATTTTCCTCAAAACCACCAAAAATCTGCGTGACCGTGTGCTGGCCGATGTACAAAGCGGCACCGAGAATCTCGTCAAGATCGTTGCCAACGCCGATGGTCAACAAACCACTGGCGACGAGCTTGCTTCCATGCGCCATTTTTCCAATGTGCTCTTTAATGTCATGCGCGGCGGCATTTTTGATGACGGCTATCGCGTCAGCAAAACAGATTTTATCTCGTTTGTCAAAACCGCGAACAAGCCGCTGGCCAAAGCGTATTCGGCGTTTCTGGACAATTTGCCGGCGACCATTAATTACGGTGAACTGTTGTCGCTCGTCGCGGCGCAAAAAAATCCTGTTTTGCATAAATTGTGTCACGAGTACATGCCGCTGACCTTTGGGCGTCGGCACGGCGATCCGAGTCGCCCGTGGAATATTTTCTCCATCAACATCAAAGATGAGCAGGGTGAAAAGATTCTCGATTATCAGGGCAACTGGCGCGATATCTTTCAAAACTGGGAAGCGCTGGCGCTGTCGTTTCCCAATTACATTGAGAGCAAAATTACCAAATTTGTCAATGCGTCCACGGTGGACGGCTACAATCCCTATCGCGTCACGCGCGAGGGCTTTGACTGGGAAGAGCTGGATCCGACGGATGCGTGGTCGTATATCGGCTACTGGGGCGATCATCAGATCATCTATCTGCTCAAACTGTTGGAGCTGTCGACAAAATATCATCCGGGCGAGGTGGAAACGCTGTTGACAACGCGGCTTTTTTCATACGCCAATGTGCCGTATCGCATCAAGCCGTACGACGAGCTGCTAAACGATCCGCACAACACCATCGACTTTGACACTCGGCTTGATCAAAACATTAAACAGCGCGTGCAAGAGATGGGCGCGGACGGCAAATTTGTTCAGAATAAAAAGGGGGAAATTTATCAAGTCAACTTGACGGAAAAACTGCTCGTCACGCTGCTGGCAAAGCTCGGCAATTTTATCCCGGAGGCGGGCATTTGGATGAACACGCAGCGTCCGGAATGGAATGACGCCAACAACGCGCTGGTCGGTTATGGCGTGTCCATGGTGACGCTGTATTACGTACGCCGTTTTCTCGCGTTTTGCCGGGAGCTGTTTAGCCGAGTAAAAACAGAGACGTTCAGCATGTCCGCCGAGGTCGTTGACCTTTTCCAGGCTGTGCAGACCACCTTGAAAAATCACTTGGATTTGTTATCGGGCTCCATCAGCAACACCGATCGCAAAACCATACTCGATGCTTTGGGAACAGCGGCAAGTGCATACCGCACAGCCGTGTATAGCGGCTTTTCGGAAGAGCAAACAGAAGTGACTGGCGAAGCGTTGATTGCTTTTTATGAGGTGGCCTTGCAATATATCGATCATTCCATCAAGGCGAACAAACGGGATGATGATCTTTATCATGCTTATAATCTCATCAGCATTAAAAACGACAAAATATCGATCCGTTACCTGTACGAGATGCTTGAAGGCCAGGTCGCGGTTTTGAGTTCGGGATATTTATCGCCAGCCGAATCCGCGCGTCTGCTGGATGCGCTTCGTCACAGCTCACTGTATCGGCCCGATCAAAACAGCTACATTTTGTACCCGAATCGCGAGCTACCCCGGTTTATGGAAAAAAACACGCTGCCGGCGAAATTTGTCGAATCCTCAGAACTGCTGCAAAACATGCTTCGCGATGGCGATACAACGCTGGTTAAACGTGATCAAAACGGTGACGTGCATTTTAATGGCGCATTTCGCAATGCACGGCTTTTGCGGCAGGCACTTGAAGATTTAGAAGGCACGCCATATGAACGCTTGATTGCCGAAGAAAAGCAAAAGCTGTTGGATATTTATGAAGAGATGTTTGACCATCAATCATTCACCGGCCGCTCCGGGACGTTTTACAAATACGAAGGATTGGGCTCGATCTACTGGCACATGGTGTCGAAACTGCAATTGGCAGTGGCAGAGATTTACGAACAGGCAGTCAGTGCAGATGAAAACGAGGAAATTCTCAAACGCCTGGCTGAACACTATTATGACATTCGTGAAGGTGTTGGCGTGCACAAATCGCCGGAGCATTATGGCGCGTTTCCCACCGACCCGTACTCGCATACACCCGGATTTTCAGGCGTCCAGCAACCGGGCATGACCGGGCAGGTCAAAGAGGATATTTTGACGAGGTTCATGGAGCTCGGTGTCAAGGTCATTGACGGTGGAGTTCACTTTTCCGGCGCTCTGTTGAAAAAATCCGAATTTCTCAGCGAACCTAAAGAATTTTCATTTGTTGACGTGTTTGGCAAAGACAAATCCATCTCCCTTGCGGCGGGAACGCTTGCATTTACGCTTTGCCAGGTCCCGGTTATTTTTCACATGTCAGATGATTCGTTTCTTGAATTGACGGAAACGGATTCTACAATCAGGTTAGATACCCTGACACTGGATCAAGCGACCAGCGCAAAACTCTTTAATCGTACCGGAGAAATCCAGCACATCGATGTCTATGTGAATCCCGCCCTGTGAGAGTAAATTACGATAGAAATCAGATTGGCCGCTATATAAAGCGGCCATTTTGGTGTTCAGCTTTGTCCCCTCATGCACCAGCCTATCATTCAACGGCTCGAAGGTATCAAAATCTTGGATACCCATGCTGTTTTGAAGGGAATAGAAAATATTTCGATCTTACAGCTTGTAATTCTGCTTGGCAAGATTGTACGCCAAATCCACAATCACCTCCTCGGCCTCATCCATCTCCAAAACATGTTCGGCCACGAGCTCGGCCAAATAACGCGCATCAATGCGTCGCGCCACATCGTGGCGAGCTGGAATGCTGGGAAAGGCGCGGGTGTCGTCGATAAAGCCGACACCGTTGTAAAAACCGGCGGTTTCGGTCATCATGCGGCGGTAGCGCAACATGCCTTCACGGCTGTCGTGGAACCACCAGGCCGGCCCGACTTTCATGGCCGGATAGTGACCGGCCAGCGGCGCCAGTTCCCGCGAATACGTCGTTTCGTCAATGGTAAAAACAATGAGATTCAGCCGGGCATCATTGCCGTATTTGTTCAGCAAAGGTTTTAGATTATTCACATAATCGGTGGCCGAGGGGATATCGCACCCTTTATCGAGACCGAATTTTTCAAATACCACCGGGTTGTGATTACGAATCACGCCAGCGTGAATTTGCATGGTCATGCCGTCTTCAATACTCATGCGCGCCATTTCCATAATCATGTGCGCGGTAAACAGTCGAGCATCCTCTTCATTGGCTTGGCCGAGCAGCGCTTTGTCGTACAACACCGAAGCCTGCTCCTGACTCAAATCGGTGGTAAACGGCGTGGTCACGCCCTGATCGGTGGACGTGGCCCCCATATCCTTGAAAAAAGCGCGCCGTTCTTCCAGAGCTTGAATATACCCCTTGTAGGATGAGGTATCCACGCCGCTGACCTGCGCCAGTTTTTCAATATTTTGCTGCCAGCCGCGGTACATAAAATCGGTGACATTGTCGGGTCGAAACGCCGGAATGACGCGCCCCTTCCAACCGCTGGCGCGTATTTGCTGATGATGCTCCAGGGTGTCGATCGGCGAATCCGTGGTGCTCAGCACTTCAATATTAAAACGTCCAAACATGGCACGCGGCAAGTTTTCCGGCTTGGCCAACGTCTCCATAATTTCGTCGTAAATGTCCATCGCGGTGTCGCCGTTCAACTGCTTTTTCACGCCCAACACGTCGACCATCTCCTGTTTGAGCCAGGCGCCGGTGGGCGTGCCGCGAAACAGGTAAAAGTTTTCGCCCACGATTTGCCAAATTTTGCGATGATCCTGCTCGGTTTCGCCGCCATCGACACGAGGCACACCGAGCGATTCGAGCGGAATGCCTTGCGAATAGAGCATTCGAAATAGATAATGATCCGGTATGACTAAAAGCTCGGCGGGATCGGGAAACGGCTCGTTGGTGGCAAATAGTTTGGGATTTACATGGCCGTGCGGACACACGAGCGGCAAATCTTTCACGAGCTCATAAAGTCGTCGCGCAATTTTGCGCTCTTGGGGAATGGAGCTAAAATAACGATCAGGATGTAACGATAGCGAGTTAGCCTTGGGCATCCTTTTTCCTTTCGAATCTTTACGAAACAGTTATCGCAACACATAACAACATGGAAATATAAAGGTTTTTGGGGGGAAATAAAATGAAAAAGACAAAATGTCGTTTGCCATTTTTGGTGTTGTTCAAAAACGGTTATGAAAACACAAAATTTCAAAGCCCACAGAACTACGAATGCACCATTCGAATAAAAAATTTGTGACAGCGGAACGCAAACAGGAGACTTATTTTTGCAGTGTCAGTTTAAAGATTTTTTCTGTGGATTCGGTTTTTAAGCGGCAGAAATAAAGTCCGGAAGGCAGATCGTTCGCCGACCAATCAAGATGGAACTTGCCAGCCTGCAGGTGTTTGGATAACAACACATCAACAAGCTGACCGCGAAGATTGTACAATTCAACAGTTACGAATCCAGGATGCCCCACATTAAATGAAATTTTTGTAGAAAAATTAAAGGGATTTGGAAATGTGGACAACGAAAGGTCGTGCTGTTTTGTACTGTTAACTTTAACGGCTTTTGATGCGGAAACTTGGCCCTGGCTGTTTTTTATCAACAAGCGATACTGCAGCTCGTTTACGGAAGCACCTGGGTTGGCATCCAGAAACGAAAAAGTGCGATTCTTCTCGCGCTGAAAATCGCCAAATCGGGCAATGGTTTGCCAACCTTGATTCGCAATTTTGCATTGCAGCGACATATCGTCAAACATCGGTTGACTGCCAAACTGCCATTTTATCAGAATTCCGTTTGGATCTTTATTTACATTTGCCGTGAACTGGATAAATTCAAACATCACAATGCGGATATTGGCGATGCCGGGCGTTCCGTTCGGATACGAGGCAAACCAATGCTCCGGCCCGGAATTCTCGGCCAGCGGAAAAGTTAGAGCGAGAGTGGCGCCTTTGCCATTGGCTCTTGTCGGCCAAGGCGATTTGGTGTCATAGGCAACCGAATCGACGAGGAGTCCAAAATCATCAAACAACCGAACTTGATCGCCACTACTGGACAAGCCAAATCCGAGATCACCCAAAACCGGCTCAACGTGCGGAAAAAAGGTTTTAAACTTATCGCGGTTGCGTGCAACCACCAAAAACGAATTGGCGGGAATCCGAGTACCCCACGGAAGGCGATAGGAATGATCGTCTTGGGAATCTCGTAGCGTCCAATGAGACACATCAATATCCGTATCGTTTGGATTGGCGAGCTCGATCCAGTCCGGTACGTCAAAGGTTGAGGCTGAATTGTAATTAATTTCATTTATAACAACGGAAATGCCATGCTGATTGAGCGGCTCGAACAGAGCTGTTAGTGTTGTGTCACTGTTTAGGGTAAGAGTCAAGGAATCCGAAATCGAATTTGTGCCGTGCCAGCCAACGAACCGATATCCGGTAAAGGCTTTGGCCGAGATACGGATGGGCACATCGCGAAAAAAATCTCCGGAAAACAAGTGTGGCAGCGAGGTGTGTTCAACTTTAACCGTTCCCATCAGCGAATCATTTACATCAATGCGCAATTGTGCCATTCCGCTCAATCCAAAGTGCTCTATGATATCCTTTTGAACATAGGGTGCGCGATTTTCCGCAAATTCATATAGTTGATTGCAATAGGCGTTCCACTCACTTTTCGTTGTTGGCGGATCATTGTAGGTTTCGGCTCCGGCCCAGCGCAGCAGATGACGCTCGATTTCCGGCTGTAACCTGGATTTGAACAGATCGATTTGTTCAACAACATGATCGGGTTTAAACAACGTATTCATCAACACAGCCATTCGGTTAATAAATTTATGACGGAAGGACTCGTTTTGCAAAAGATGCGGGAAAAACTCATCTTTTAAGGCATTGATCCGCAAGGTGTTGGTTGTGTATGGCGCCAGGTATCCAAATCCATGATCAATATCTTTTATCATCCACATCCACCGGCCATCCGGATCACGCGGCCGCCAGACGTGCAAATTGTTATGGGGCCAGTCGCGGTTGCCCATAAAAATTTCGCTGGCAAAATAGTCCACAAAATTATCCAGATGAATTTGATCTCGTACGACCTGGTAAAACTGCGGATCGGCCATATCGTGCGACTGCACATAATCGCGTAAACGCACATAATGTAGTGAATCCCCATTATAGACTTTAAAGCCATAATTCCAGGCTATCAAATCAATGTTTTCGGAATCGGTACCAAAATTGGATTCGACATAATGCTCATTCATGCGTTCGCGCAAATTTTGAATGCCCCAATAAACGCCATTAATAAACACAACAGCCGGGCGGTAGGCCTGCACCGGCAAGCCGATTTCGCTCGCCAGTTGATGGGCCAAAGCATCGCGAAAGAGGGTGCGGGTCCAATCGTTGCCAGAATTGCGCAGCATAAAGGCTTCAAAATCATAGATTTCCTTGTCGGGAAAAATTTGATATTTGAATTTGCCGGCGCCATATTCATTTCGCGCATAAAACACCAGCGGTTTAAACGGGGCTCCCACGCTAAAATGGCCAAAAATTCTTACACCCGCGTTCTCGGCCATCACAAGTTGGCCGTCCGGTTCAAAAAACTCAATATAAATGGGGCGCTCCCATTCGCGCCAAAAATTGGCGCCTTTGTAGGGATAACGCGAATTGTATGAACGTCCCTTGCTGTAAATCCCGTAATCCATATCCCACAAATTGTAGGGGTCGGTCGTAAGCGAAACCACCGGAATAGTGAACGTTTCGTTAATAATGAATGTAGAGTTGACCACTTCACTGGGTTCGGCATTGGAGAGAACGGCTTGCGCCCGCACAACGACCGTCGTGTCAAAGCGCAGGGGTTCGGTATACACAAACGAGGAACTATCGGGCAAGCTGCCGTCCGTGGTAAAATAAATTGTCGCATTTTTCATGGTTGATTGGATGTGCAGTTGGAACGGGCCGCTATAAAATCCAGGCGGTGCCGAAAATGTGGGGGCCGAGACTTTGGGCAACACCAGCGTGGTGTCGTTCGACACTCCCGGGGTGGCAACGGACAACAATTGCCAGTTTGTTGAGCCATCAGGCAGACGGCCAAATGAGATATCGGTATTGAGAGCACCTGCATTAGCCGAATCGAGTAGTGTTCCATTTGTGTTGGTGAGCGTAAGCGGTTCGCCCGAAGCTTTTATTTTAAAATTTGTGTGCAAGGGTTTGGTCGGGTCACGCCGATCTTTATCGGAGGCAAACACGAGCAAAAAGTCATTAGGCTGGAGTTCGAGAGGCGGAAATACCCAACGAAACGGCTGATTCGGATCATCGGAGAGTCCATATCCGGACAAATTAACGGGCTCGGCAGAGCTATTGAACAATTCCAGCCAATCAACCGAGTCCCCATCGTCATCCACCAAGGTGGTGTCATTGGATGCCATAATCTCATTAATCACAATGCCCTGCGCCAAGCTATCAGATAGAAAAAGCAATGCGCACAATAAAAGCATGTGAAGAATCTTGCAACAAGAATATTGCATTACGTACTTTATGTCCTTGTTATGTTTTGATCGATGGAGACTCGCTAAGAGGAATTAGCGGCTCCCTTTTACGCCGTTTGTCAGAATGGCTCTTGTGCAATGGACAATATGTGAAACATTGAGAAAATAAACGAGTGACAGGTTACACAGTAGTAGTAGCGAGAATTGGGAAGCATGCGCATCCACCACTTTCGTCGAACTCGTTCCAAATTGCCATTTTTGCACTTTGGGCAGCTAGCCGTTATCTGAACCTTCATCTCACCTCCGATAGCTACTCCCGCCCGGATTACCTTTGGTTCACGTTCTCCCCTGCCCAGTTCAAATATACCGAATCGCGCTTATGTTGCGAATATTAAACTCGTAAATTAATGCAACTTTGCCGTTAAAATGGTGATAGCTTGACCTATTAGCACGACATGCTCCGGATTAACAGCCACACCAACCTGGCCGCCGCGTCGACTCGCCTGATAACCGACAAGATCGGTTTTGCCCAACCGATCGGCCCAATACGGTCCTAAACAGCAATGCGCCGAACCGGTTACCGGATCTTCGGGGATTCCCGAACGCGGCGCGAAAAAGCGCGAGATAAAGTCATATTTTGGATCACTCGATTCTGCCGTAACAATGATGCCGCGAACCGGAATTTGCTCCAGCTCGTAAAAATTCGGATTCAAATTGCGCACCGTGTCTTCATCCGGTATATGAACGAGAACATCCATACGATTTTGTCCTGTGAACACCGGTGAGACACCCAATGTACGCAACAAAATTGGCGGGGCTGGCATTTCAGTTGCCGGCTCTGCGGGAAAACGCATCTCGTATTCGGAATCGCGTTTGTTTACCACAAGCTTGCCGCTTTTGGTGAAAAAGTTGGCCGGTTCGTTCTTCAGTAGGCCTTGCTCAAATAACACGTGCGCCGACGCCAATGTGGCGTGACCGCACAGGTTTTCTTCCTGCGTGGGAGTAAACCAGCGCAGGTCAAAGCCATCTGAGCGCGGTGATACAAAAGCGGTTTCCGAGAGATTCATTTCCGCGGCCACGTCTTGCATCCATTGCGGATCGGCCGGCTTTTCGAGCAAGCATACGGCTGCCGGGTTGCCTTTGAATTTTTCCGATGTAAACGCATCTACTTGAAATAGTTTGGTCATGTTTATCTCACCCTTGAAAATCGACAACAGCGCGTTTGTCGCGAACCTTGGCCACCAGATCCGCAACCTCAACGTGTACGGGATTGTTTTTATAGGTTTCCAAATCTTCCCAGCTTTTAAATGAAGAGATCAGAACAATGTCAAAAGCCGCATCCGATTCAATGCTGTTAATTCCAACCTCGTAATCCACAATTTGCGGAATAACGACAGGCAGCGCATCCAATTCGGATTTGACGAGTTTGATATTTTCCTGCCGACTGCGGCCCTCCGCTTCCTTGATCGTCCACATAACGATATGCTTTACCATAAACACCTCTATAGTTGCGAAATTGTTTGGATGATTTGATCATGAACCACACCATTGGTCGCGACAACTCCCTGGTTGTTGACCAATTTTCGGCCCAAAGAAAAATCCAGAGGTTTGCCAAAAATGTCCGTTACTTTTCCACCCGCTTCCTGCACCACGATCATGCCAGCGGCATGGTCCCATATTTTTTCGCGATATACATCGTCTTTTGGATAACGCAAATAAATAGCCACGTCGCCACGTCCCACAGTGGCGTATTTGCACTGGCTGTCGATGCGAAGCGGCTCGCGCGTAATGTGCAGCACGTTGGAAATTTCCGCGTGCACCGAGTGTGCCGAATGTGCGCTTTCCACAGACTCGACAAAACGGGCATTGGCAGAATCCTCCAAAGAGCTCACATGAATTTGCTTACGATCCGCGTTATCCAGTGTGCTGGTATAGGCACCTTGACCCTGAAGAGCAAAGAACAGACAGCCGATTTCACTTTGCGGGTCTTCGATATCCACGGGAAGATTTGGGCATCCTAAAACGCCCAACTTTACCTGGCCATGTTCAACTAACGCGAGAGCAACCGCATACTGCTCCTTACGCAGGAATCCTTTGGTTCCATCAATCGGATCGACGGTCCAGTAGCGAGCGCTATAGTTCGGCTCGGCATTGCCACGGTTTATGGCCTCCAGCATTTGGTCCGAACTCATTTGCGGAGCTTCGGATTGCACGAGCTGCCATATTTTGTCGCGCATTTCTGCATTGTCTTGCAGCGCCTTGATGTCCTCTTCGCCCACCAGCGGGTCATCGGGAAAGGTTTCTTGCAAAATCGAACTGATAATGGCCTGACTGCCATAATCCGCAATAGTCACAGGCGAACGATCTTTTTTTTGCAGCGTATCGGTACTAACGAGATCAAATTGCACTCCGGCGCACAATCGGGACGCTTTTTGCACGGCGTCAAGCGCAACATCGAGTTCTTTTTCATATCGCATAACGTTCCTACATCCTTTCCGAAAAGTTGAAGCCTTTGTTTTTAATACAACATTTTGAAATATACAAGATTCCCTGCACCAATGCAAAGCATTGGAGCAGGAATCTTATAAGATTACTATTTTACATAACGAGTGCGGAGGACAACGAGAGGATTACAATTCTTTCTGATAAAATCTATAGGTTTTATAGCGCTCGGCTTGCAAATCTTCAAGAGCGTTGATCATCCGATCGTTGGTTTCCACAATTATCGAGCACTCGGACTCGCGATAGCCCATGGCAATTCCCTCTTCGATGGTGTTCAGATAAAACAAAATGTCCAAACCTTTGTTGCGATGTTCTTTAAGCACGCCCATCGCAATAGTGCGCAAGCGGCTAACCTTGCGCAGCTCAAGCAGCATGCGCACCAGTCCAAACGGGAACAACCGGCCGTTGGCTTTTTTGAGCGCCGGATTGGCGTCTTTGACGCTTAAAGAAAAGCCGATACATTCTCCATCCAGAAAAGCGAGATAGGTCAACTTGGGTTCGACGACATATTTTAATTCGTCTTTCAGGTCTTCTATTTGACCTTCGGTTAGCGGCACGTGTCCCCAGTTTTCATTCCAGGCCTCGTTAAAAATGACGCCAATATATTCGACAGCTTCATCAAGTCTTTTGAGGTCGAGTTTTTTAATTTGAATACCTTGATTTAAAACGCGTTGCCGGATGCGTTTGAAGGAGGGCCGCAATGTCAATGTCTCTCGAACCATAAAAGCGTACCAATCAATTTCCTTTTTATAACCGGCGTTGGCAACCAAATCATTATAGTACGGCGGATTGTAGGAGAGCAGCACCACGGGCATAGAATCAAAGCCGTTGTACAACATACCGCTGGCATCGTACAAGGTAAAATTGAACGGGCCATTTACGCGCTTGCGATCGTATTTTCGTAGCCATTCTTCCGCTGCATCAAATAAAAGCCGAACCGGCTCCTGATCGTTGATACATTCGAAAAACCCGAATCGCCCGGTTTGGCCATCTCGATATTTGTTGTATTGATAATCGACGTGCGCTGAAATTCGGCCCACTGGCTCGTTGCCATCCAGGGCGAGGAAATATTCAGCTTTGCCAAATTGAAAAAATGTGCCGGACGTTTGATCCAACAGTTTTTGTTGATCCGAAAGCAGCGGAGGAACCCAGTAAGGATCATGTTGGTACAGCCGCCATGGAAGTTTGATAAACTGCATTAACTCTTTGTGCGTCGTCACGGGACGGACAGTTAGACTCATTGGATTTCTCCTTAAACGATTTGTTGCCCCCTTGTTTTGTAATGAAAACGCGCTAGTGAAAGGATCAGAGCTCTAGCAGCTTTGGAAGAATTCTGCTATTGATTTGTTAAAATTTTTGTTGATATTTAACGGATTTTTTCTTAAAATGTCAAGCTTTGAATAAACATAAACATGAAAGGTTTGCGAATATATGGCACATCACAAATCCGCAATTAAACGAATTCAAACGAACCAGCGCGACACCATGCGCAATAAACATTATACATCCATGCTAAAAACGCAGATCAAGCGAGTTCGTAATGCAGAATCCAAAGAACAAGGCGAAGAGCTATATCGTCAAGCCACGTCGTTGCTCGACAAATTGGTGATCAAAGGCATTATTCACAAGAACAAAGCGGCGAATCAAAAATCCAAATTGGCTTCTGTGGTTAAAAGCATGGAGTAGTTTGTAATTCAATCGAGCTTATAAAAAGCCGAGTTCCGCATGGGGCTCGGCTTTTTGTGTTTTGAAACCCTGTCAGGGCTTTTCGTTATAGAATTTCTAATTGTTTTTCAATAAACAATTTATCAGATCCATACGAGGATATCAAAAAGCCCTGACAGGGTTGAGGTCTACTATTTCGCCGACTGCATCATATAATTCGGCGACTCGTGCGTGATGTTAATATCGTGCGGATGGCTTTCATGCAATCCCGCCGGTGTCATGCGCACGAACCGCGCTTTTTCCTTCAATTCGCTGATATTCGCTGCGCCACAATACCCCATGGCTGCACGCAAACCGCCAATCATTTGATAAATCACATCACTCAGTTTGCCGCGATAGGGAATTCGTCCTTCAATGCCTTCGGGTACCAGCTTTTTGATATTGCGTTCGCCTTCCTGGAAATAGCGATCACCACGGCCACCGCGCATGGCACTGAGCGAACCCATGGCGCGATACACTTTATAGCTGCGGCCTTCGTAAAATATGGCTTCGCCCGGACTTTCATCCGTTCCGGCCAACATATTGCCCAGCATTACGGTATCGGCACCGGCGCCAATGGCTTTTGCGATATCGCCGGTTTGTTTGATGCCACCATCCGCTATCAAAGGCACGTCATGTTGGGCGCAAATTTCCGCGCATTTCATAATAGCAGTCAGTTGGGGCACACCGGTTCCGGCGACTATGCGCGTCGTGCAAATTGAACCTGGACCGATTCCTACTTTGACTGCATCCACACCAGCGTCGATCATTTCCTGGCACGCTTCAGGTGTGGCAATATTTCCAGCAATGAGCTCAATTTCCGGAAAATTCTTTTTCAACAGCGCAATGGTGAGCAGAACGCCACGTGAATGACCGTGAGCTGTGTCGACCACCAAAACATCTGTTCCTGCTTCAATAAGAGCTTGAGCGCGTTCTTTAGTGTCCTGAGCTACTCCAACGGCAGCGCCAACCAACAGTCGTCCATGTTTGTCTTTGGACGCTTGCGGGTACCTTTTACGATTTTGGATATCCTTGACCGTTATAAGCCCTTTTAAACGCTGATCCTTATCCACAACCAGCAATTTTTCGATTCGATGCTCCTGCAGAATTTTTTCCGCCTGATCGAGCGACGTGCCTTCCGGAACCGTAACCAAATTCTCGCTGGTCATCAGCGCCTTGACGGGTTTGTTCATGTCCGTCTCAAACCGCAAGTCCCGGTTGGTTAAAATGCCGACCAGCTTTTGGCCATCCACCACCGGAATGCCAGAGATCCGGTACCGCTTCATCAACTGTGTGGCTTCGCCAATTTTGCGATCCGGCCCCAGTGTAAACGGATTCATGATCATGCCGCTTTCGGAGCGTTTTACGCGATCCACTTCGGCAGATTGCTCTTCAATGCTGCAATTTTTGTGAAGGATTCCGATACCGCCTTCGCGCGCCAGCGCAATGGCCTGGTCCGATTCGGTAACAGTGTCCATAGCTGCGCTCAGAATTGGAATGTTTAACTTGATGTGTTTGGAAAGTCGTGTCCGAACATCCACATCTTTGGGCAGCACGTCGGATTTGTTCGGAATCAACAACACATCGTCAAAGGTATAGCCTTCAAAAACAATTTGTCCCATTAAATATCTCCAATATAAACATTAAAGCGGCCCAACAGCCGCTTCTACATGATTTACAATACGATTTGATTTTACAAGTTGTTTAATGTTTTCAATATCATTTTTGAGCAAGCGATCCTTGTCCATGGTAGGAATGTTCTGGCGAATGACCGCATAGGCTGGAAACGTGCCGTTGCCCGGGTGCAAATTTTCGCGAAAATCAATAGCCTGACAGCCGGCGAGCAATTCAATACCAATGATAGTTTCGGCATTTTCCACCACTTCCAGAGCCTTGCGCGCGGCGTGCGTGCCCATGCTGACAAAATCTTCCTGGTTTGCCGATGTGGGAATCGAATCTACCGACGCCGGGTGGCACAGCACTTTATTCTCGGAGACCAGAGCCGCAGCAGTTACCTGGGCAATCATCAAGCCGGAATTTTTGCCACTGTGCGGCGCCAAAAATGGCGGCAAGCCGCTCTGATTGGCATCCATTAAATTTTCCAAACGCCGTTCGGAAATATTGGCCAGTTGTGCTACGGCAATCGCCAGAGTATCGCATGCCAGTGAAATGGGTTGACCGTGAAAGTTGCCTCCGGAAAGCACCTCGTCCTCATCAAAAAACACAAGTGGATTGTCGGTGCTGGCATTTAATTCAACATTAACCACATCTTCCACAAAACCTAGCGCTTGCCGCACCGCACTGTGCACTTGGGGGATGCAGCGCGAGCTATACGCATCCTGAATTCTGCCACAGTCTTTATGCGATTCCACAATTTCACTTCCTGCCATCATATTGCGCAGATTTTTGGCGACTTT
>CAYPZM010000072.1:0-17300 GCA_964414825.1 uncultured Cytophagia bacterium
CATCCTGGATATTGCGGATATTCGACGAATTACCAAACGCGACATGTTTTTGTTTGTCATGTCGCAAAAAGTGCAAAACATGGAACCGCGGCAACAGCCATCCGAGTTGCGAGCGGAAAATGTGTCCTCCGTACACGGCGAGCGCCGGCGGGTCGATGAATCGGCTACAACGGCAGCAAACGAGCCGCAATGGACGCGCGAACTGAACGCGGTAAAAGCCATGTACGACCAGGAGCTGTTTCCCAACTCTGTGGTCAAATTGCACAAAATCATAAACCGCTATTCCACTTTGAACGATTGCGGCGAGGTGCGTTTTTATCTCGGCAAATCGTTTGAAGAATTGGAGGAATTCGGACAGGCGATTGATCATTATCAAATCGCACTGGAACAGGCGGAGTCTTGCGAAAATGCAAACGACATAATCGAGCAAGCTCGCAGCGCCGTCCGCCGCTTATCCCGATAATTGAATTTTAGGAGAACTGTCATGAAAACTTTAAAAATATCTACACTGTTTCTTGTC
Source organism: uncultured Cytophagia bacterium (assembly GCA_964414825.1). Lineage (GTDB taxonomy): Bacteria > Zhuqueibacterota > Zhuqueibacteria > Residuimicrobiales > Krinioviventaceae > CAYPZM01. Next base: position 521 of record CAYPZM010000072.1, read on the forward strand.
TTGAGTTTAATGTTGATGATGAGCTGCAGCTCGGTCATCGATCCGGATGATCCGTTCAATGGAAACCGGTATACAGCCGAATCGGATTTCTCTTTTACCATTGCGGCAGCCGAAAAGAGTAAATTAGAGCTGAGTTCGCTAAACGGGCAAGTTGATATCCTTGGTGTGGAAGGTATGACCGATGTCGTGGTTTCCGGCACTAAAATTGTGAGATCCGATGAACAACGTGACGCTGACAATTATCTGAAAAATCTACGCGTCAGCATTGCCGAGTCCGGGAACTCCTTGATCGTCACATCCGATCAACCCGACAACACGCATGGCCGCGAGGTGCGCATCGACTATGAAATAAAAGTACCGGCAAGTTGGGCTACGCTAACCGATGTAACGAACGGCAATTGTCAGCTCGACTCACTGCGCGGAGATGTGATGGCAAAAGTCACAAACGGCAATGTGGCTCTGGTTGACGTGTTTGCCAGTGCCTACGTTCGTGTCACAAATGGCCAGATTGAAGGTCGCGTCAATTTGCCGCAAAACGGCACGTTTAACGCGCAAACCGAGAACGGTCTGATCAATTTGACCGTACCGCAAACCACCTCGGCACGCTTTAGCGCCAAAGTTACAAATGGCACTGTGAATGTAAGCGGCCTCAGTTTGCAAGATATGACCGGATCATCCAGAGAAATTTACGGCACCATTGGCGAAGGAAATGGTTTGATCGAATTGAAAACCACGAATGGAAATATTAATGTGGTTGGTGTCGCGCAGATGTAGTTTTAAGAGCGGTCTTGATATATCACGCGTCGGGCTGCTCTCCCTTGGCTGGCCACCGTTTGGACTTTCCATTCGGTGGCTTTCTATTCCAAGCAATTTGAAATATTATAGTTGGATTGGGTTCGGGTCCGGAACTTGCGCGTTTAGAGTCGCTTCCGATCAGGAGCTTGCAAGTCGGTAAAAGTTGGCTAAAGCAAGGACCGGATAACCGGTTTTTTATTGAGGTTTTTTAATAACTATATTTTGCCAGGCCCGGATAAACGCCACCAGATCGTGGCGTTCCTGTCTTGACAATTTCCAATATGTTTCCGAACCAGCTCCCCACGACGGCATAGCCGTACCCTCTCGACCGAGCGACACCGTTGCATACAAATAGCCATTCGTGGCACTGTTTAACAATTCCTGGTTCGCCAATGCCGGAGCGATTTTGCCGTTGCCGGTCTCGCCATGGCACTCGGCACAATGTTTTGGAAAAAGAGTTTCACCCTGTTTCGCATCGCCAAAATTGGGGCCAGGAAATAACAATTCTTTGGGCTGTGCTGCGCTGTAGCGCAGATAAGCAATAATGTCTCCGATCTGATCGGTACTCAATTTTTCTTTTTTCGACACATCTGTCACCCAGCCAAACATGGCTGTATTGTGGCGACCGCCTTGAATCATTTGTGCCAAGAACGCATCCGAGGCGACGTCTAAAAAATCGCGATTGATGATGGCGGGTCCGGTACTCCCTTCTCCATAAACACCGTGGCAACGCGAGCACAGATAGTGATAAAGTTGTTCGCCTGTTTGAACTTTATGATTTTCTAAATAAAATGGTAAAAGCGGCGATTGCTTTTGCTGCCAAGAACGCAGAAAAGCTAACATATGTGCTATTTCTTGATTGTTAAATCGCCCCCAACCCGGCATGGCCGTATTGCGACGGCCGTTGACAATGGTTTTATATAAAAATATGTCGTCTGCTGCATTCAAAAAACTCTGATTGTTTAATGTGATCATTTCGCTTCCACGCCCATCCTGGCCATGGCACATGCTGCAATGCTGCTCGAATAGACGACCGCCTGCCTCGACCGTTCCCCCGGTTTCTAAAGCAACCCTCATTTCGGAGTAAAGACGCCGTTGCGATTTAATGTGTTGAGCGGCTATTACAAGTTCCGATGTTTTCAATCCGGAAAAGTTCGGCACCCATGCCGGCATTTGGCGTTCACCCCGGCCAAAATACAATGTAAATTCGATAAACTCTCTAGAAGCGACGCTGAGCACGTCCTGGTTAAAAATGGCAGGTACACCGGTATTATACGATTTATAATCTTTGCCCATGCCGTTTTTGCCGTGACAGGCTGAACACAAAGATAAGAATAATTGCGGCCCCGGCAGTTGAGTTCGCTCACCTTTGAACTCGCTCAAGGTTTCCAGCGATAGATATTCTGCAGGAATATTCGGTTTGTTCAATCCCATCGTAAAGGTAACGAGCGCGTGGAGCTGGTCTTCATCCAGCTCCAAAGCCAACATTTGCGAGCCGGGAGAAACCATTTCCGGATCTTTAAAATGCTCGAGCAACCAATTGGGCACCGTATGCTCACCAGAGATTCGCGCAAAATTATACTCGTTCCGGGTTTTCGCACCTTGCAAAGTCAAGTCCGGCCCCAACAATCCCCCAACGCCGCGCGCTTTGTGACATCCCAAACAGCCCTCCTGCATAAATACATCATGGCCGCGTTGAAATGTTTCCGTGCCCACAAGCTGCATATCTGCCGAAAAGATCGCCAGGTGACATTGCCCACACGAGGACTGCAAAAAACGATCTGGAAGCAGGCCCTGCGACCAATGCGCCGAAGCTGTTCGGGCATGCGCATTCTTTTTATCAACAGCGCGTCCCTGCCCGCCATGGCACATGGTGCAGCCAAATTCGTCAATGGGATGATCCTGGAGATACGGTTCACTGTGTACGCGATAAGGCAGAGGTTGATGGGTCATACGCAAATCTGTGACTGCCAGATGGCATGTGATACAGCGGTCAATGCGGGAAAAATGTGGCAGTACGATTTGATGAATTTCCAGTTGCGCAGAACTTGAACGATCCGCTTCCAAAACACGACTCGTTTCAAAATAGGTTTTTTGATACGATTTCCACTCCGATCGGGTTTGCCGAATCGTCATTGCGCCAAAAAGCAAGATAATGGCCACTGCGCTAATAAGCGTCAGCGCCTGAAATTGTTGAATTCTGCTATACTTCAAATAAACGCTCCATTACAACCTCGGCCATTGCGATTTTAGCCAATAAAACTCCCAATTGGGGCCTCGAAAATAAATTCCGATTACCGTAAAAATGATATATCCCACCATAACACAGGTGAATAGCGCCATAGCGCTCATTCGAGTAGATCGTGTCGTTCGAAAGATGACACGTGACCAAACAATGTAGCCGATTGCGGTGACCGTCCCGGGATTGATAAATGTGATAATTACCTGGGGTACATTGGGAATCCAGTCATTGATCCAACCCAGGGTCACATTCAAGCCAAACAGTAAAAGAGTAATACCGGTCGCAAATAGTGCTGAACGCCAGAAAATTTGTTTACCCAACGCGCCCGAAAACCAATGTCCCAGGTATATTTGCTCGCGGTCCTGAAAAGGAATTGAAATGAGAAACGCTATAAATCCCAAAGGAATTAAAATGCCGCCGGCAAATGCCGAGTAGGAGACCAGCTCTTGAATACCTAAAAAATACCAAGGCGATTTTGCAGGGTTTTCAGGGACTGCGGGATTTGCTCGCTCCAACAGTGGCGCATCGACAAGATAGGCAAAAAGAAACAGCAGAGCGCAGGTCAGCATCAGGACCGCAAGCTCGGCCCACAATGCAGCGGACCAGGCGTAAATTTTGATACTATCTTTATTGTCGATTGAAGGTACCGCATGTGTTTTATTTTCCCTTTTTACAATTTCATCTGCGTTGGCGGGACGGCTCAATCCTCCATCTTTACGGATACGCCAGAGGTGTATGCCAATCAACACCAGCATGGTGAGAGGGAGAAAAATAATGTGCAACATATAGAACCGGGTTAATGCCTCCTGGCCTACGGTTTCGCCGCCAATAAAAACTTTTTTGACCAACCCGCCAATATCAAAAAACGGTGTGATTCGTAGATAATCGGTCAACTCCCGAAATGATGCGGCAATATTGGAACCGATGGTTATTGCCCAATAGGCCAACTGATCCCAGGGCAACAGATATCCGCTAAAACTGAGCAACAAGGTAATGACAAGCATCACAACGCCAATGACCCAGTTCAACGTACGACCTTTCAAATAGGAGCCGGTAAAAAATACGCGCATCACATGCAATAAAGCCACCAGCACCATTGCATGCGCTGCCCAACGATGAATATTTCTTAGATAACGCCCGGCCGGCACCACAAACATAATATCCTTTACCGAATCATAAGCGCGTTCGATGGACGGCGTGTAATACAACATTAATAAAGCGCCGGTAATAACCAGAACAAGAAACAGAAATGCGGCCATAACCCCAAGGCCAAATGTAAATGTCGGCCGCAAACTAAACGGATGAATTTTGGGAGCATGGATATGCAGAAAAAAGTTGCGCGTTATGCGCGCCGCGGGTGAACGATATTTTTGGACTTGTTTGGGTGTCATTCGAACTGGGCCCGTGTACTGTTATCAAGAAACGATCAACTTTTCTTGCGGTGTTACAGAAATTCGGCGATTTACGATTAAGCGATTGTTCACAGCCAACTCTACTTTGTACCACGTCAACGACCGCGGTGCCGGCCCAAAACGAACTTTGCCTTCACGTGTGAATGCGGAACCGTGGCATGGACAAAGGAATCCATCCTCGGTGCTATCCAGGATGCATCCCAGGTGCGTGCATTCGGCAGAGACCACCCGTAGACCTTGATGATCTCGAAAGACAAACAGCTTGGTTTCTCGGAGCAGCGTAAAGGTGTTCACGGGATAATCGGTCGCATTTCCGATGTCAACCTTAACCCTATCACGCGTCAGTCCGGGTATGATAAAGCGCAATATTCCCAGAGCTGCCAATCCTGCAGCCATAAGGGAGGCACCAAGTGCGCTTTTGCGTAAAAATTGTCGTCGTGTATGCGAGGATTCGTTCATTTTTTTTAAGAATAATCAATAATTTCGCTAATCTACGCAATTCTTTCGATTATCTCAACGATTCAATCTCGCCAAGAAAAGCACTTGATTTATTGACTTTACCCTTGTACTTTCTGCGAATGAAAAAGAAAACCTTGATAAAAAAATATATGCAACGCGTTTTCGTATTGTTTTTCCTCCTCCACCTTTTTGGATGCAGCTCACAAGAATCTGTGCCCCAAGAGGATAACAGCGATTCAAATATCGAGTTCGTTGGACGTGAATCCTGCCGCGAGTGCCATCAGAAACAATTTGATTTATTTGTCGGTTCGGACCATGATTTGGCGATGGATGTTGCCACCGAGGAAACGGTGCTGGGCGATTTTGACAATGCGTTTTTTGACCACCTGGGCATAACGTCGAAATTCTATAAAAGAGAAAATCGATTTTTCGTAAATACCGAAGGTCCTGATGGATCGTTGCAGGAGTTTGAGGTCAAATATGTCTTTGGCATCCGGCCGCTGCAGCAATATCTGATTGAATTTCCTGGCGGCCGCTATCAGATGTTGCCGCTGTGTTGGGATACCCGATCCAAAGAAGAGGGGGGACAACGTTGGTTTCATATCTATGGCCAGGAACGCATCGCACCAAATGATATTCTATATTGGACTCGTATGACGCAAAACTGGAACTATATGTGTTCCGAGTGCCACTCTACGCGGGTTCGGAAAAATTTTGATCGATTCAGCGAAACCTACAATACAACCTGGTCCGAAATTGATGTGTCGTGTGAGGCGTGTCACGGTCCAGGTTCGGAACACGTTGCCTGGGCTAAAGCCGCAGAGCAAGGACAAAAAATGCCAACGCGCGGATATTTGGGCCTTGCCATACAGCTAAAAGATACGGACAATGCCACATGGGTATTTCGGGATACGGAGACCGGCACTGCCGAGCGCACTGTGCCGCGCAACAACGATATTCTGGTGGAGATGTGTGCGCGCTGCCATTCTCGCCGTTCGATTATTCATCAAGAGTACAAGCACGGAGAACCGTTTCTTGAAACACATCGTTCCAGCGTTTTAACCGAAGAGCTTTACTACGCGGATGGGCAGATTTATGAAGAAGTGTATGTGTATGGCTCATTTTTGCAAAGCAAAATGTTTATGGCCGGCGTAAACTGCAAAGATTGCCACGAGCCGCACAGCGGACAAGTGTATGTCCAAGGCAATGCTTTGTGCTATCGCTGCCACATGCCACAGGTCTACGGCGTACGCGAGCATCATTTTCATGATCCGGAACAAAGCGGTGGCTTGTGCGTCGATTGCCACATGCCGGAGCGCACGTATATGCAAGTCGATCCGCGTCGCGATCACAGCATGCGCGTGCCACGACCCGATTTGGCCGAGCGTTTAGAAACCCCGGATGCCTGCACCAAATGTCATGCGGAAAAATCGCATCAATGGGCAGCGCAATACACAAAACAATGGTACGGAGAATTGGAGCGTGGAGAAATCCATTATGGGGAAATATTTTACGCCGGCCGGCGCTTTTACCCGGAAGCGCAAGATGACCTTGTCGACCTGGTGAAAAATGCCGAACGCCCGCCCATGGTCCGAGCCACCGCGCTCCACTTGTTGCGGGGCTATCCTTCCCCAACGACGCTCGAGGTGATTAAAAGTGCGCTGAATGAAACGAACCCATTGATTCGTTTGCAAGCGGTAGAGGCCACAGAAATGGTGGACACCCAGCAACGATGGCCGCTATTAAATCCTCTATTGCAGGATTCCGTTCGTGCGGTGCGAGTTCAAGCCGCACAGGCTCTTTCGGGAATTTCTGGAGAACAGATTTCTGCGAAAGAAAAAGAACTGTTGACTCGGGTGCTGGAAGAATACAAACAAACGCAATATATTAATGCCGACCATGAAACCGCACATCTCAATTTGGGTGTTTTGGCGTTAAGCCAAGGCGATTACGCTGCGGCAGAAGCCGCATATAACAAATCAATCGAGATTGAACCGCTGTTTGCTTATTCTTACATCAATTTGGCGGATTTGTACCGACAACAAGGACGCGAAAAGGACGCGGAACGTGTACTGGTCGATGCGCTGGATACGCATACAAATTTGCCTGAGGTTCACCATGCCTTGGGTTTGACCTATGTTCGTCAGAACAGAAATGAAAAAGCGTTAACTCATTTGCAAAAAGCCGCGGAACTGGCACCTGAGATTCCACGCTTTGCTTATGTATACGGAATTGCCTTAAATTCTACTGGAGATCCGCAAGCCGCTATAAAAGCGCTCAAATCGACTCTAAAGCTGCATCCTTATAACCGCGACGTCCTATATGCGCTGACCACGCTGCATATCGAAAACGGAGAGACCGAGGCAGCAATCGGATATGCAAAAAAATTGGTTTCGTACTTTCCGGAGGTCGAAGCATTTTCGCAAATACTGCAACAATTATTAACAGCGTCGCGTTCCTCGTCGTGACAAGCCTTTGCCTAGCATGTTTGCGCAACGCCTCAATTTTTGGCTATTTATAGCGTCAAACAAAGGCAACGTTTTACGTTAAAACCCTTTATTCAAATGATAGTACACCTCGTTCCAGCGCAGCTCTTTTTTAAACTCGGAAATTTGTGTACCTTCATCAATCTTCACACACTCAATGCCCGCCATTTCGGCAAAATCTTCCAAATGCTCAAACGTCGCGGCCATGCTGAATCCGGTATGATGCGCACCGCCAGCTAAAATCCAGGCCCCCGCCGCAACATTCAGATTGGGTTTCGGCACCCACACCACGCGCGCCACAGGCAGATTCGGCAAATCCGCATCAGGCGGAACTACATCTACAGGATTTACCAACATGCGGAAACGATTGCCCATATCAATAATTGAAGCATTAACCGCCGGACCACTTTGCACGTTGAACACCAATCGCGCCGGGTCTGCCTTGCCGCCAATGCCGAGCGGATGCACTTCCAACGTTGGTTTGCCTTTGGCGATCGACGCGCATACCTCCAACATGTGCGCGCCCAACACTTTCATGCCTGCCGGATCGAGGTGATAGGTATAATCCTCCATGAATGAGGTGCCGCCTTCCAGGCCAACCGACATTACTTTCATGGCTCGCACCAGAGCTGCGGTTTTCCAATCGCCTTCAGCGCCAAAACCATAGCCATCGGCCATGAGGCGCTGCACCGCGAGCCCGGGCAATTGCACCAGACCGTGCAAATCTTCAAACGTGGTTGTAAATGCGCTAAAACCGCCGCGCTCCAAAAAGGTGCGCATTCCCAATTCGATACGAGCGGCTTCGCGCATGCCAGCCGTCAGCGCCTCATCCTTGGCAACCGCAGGATCAATTTCATACAAATCGCGATATTCCATAATCAATTTGTCTACTTCCATATCGCTAATCTTGCCCACCTCGGCCACCAAATCACCTACGCCGTAACCGTTTACCGAATATCCAAATTGTTTTTGCGCTTCCACTTTATCGCCTTCGGTCACGGCCACCTCACGCATATTATCGCCAAAGCGGGCAACTTTACCTCCCTGCCAATCATGCCACGCAGCCGCAGCGCGCATCCAGATTGCCAGTTGTTGTTGCACCTGCGCATCCTGCCAGTATCCCACAACCACTTTGCGTTCAATGCGGAGACGCGTTCCAATAAAACCAAACTCGCGTCCGCCGTGTGCGGACTGGTTCAGGTTCATAAAATCCATGTCGATCTGGCTCCATGGGATATCCCGGTTAAACTGTGTGTGCAAATGCACAAACGGTTTTTGCAGCACTTTAAGACCGGCAATCCACATTTTTGCCGGAGAAAAGGTATGCATCCAGGTGACAAGTCCAACACAATTTGCAGCCGAGTTGGCTTGCTGGCATAATTGATAAATGGCATCCGGCGTGGTTAATACGGGCTTGAACACAACCTTTATGGGGATGAGCGCCGAATCCGTTAATGCCGAAACAATGTGCTGCGAATCCTGGTCAACTTGCTGCAACGCTTCGGGCCCATACAGATGTTGGCTGCCGGTAACAAACCAGACTTCGAGATGGTCAAAATTTATGTTCATGGACGCACTCCTTTGGAATTATGTGATCACCTGCCTTTCGCACAAAATAAATAAAATTCCCCAACAAACCAACGACGAAAGTGGTACATCGATAAATTCTTGCTTGTTAAAGGCAATCTCTGTATAATTCGTACCGAACGTTTGAACAATGAAAGGACATCAGCATGAAAAACGTAAATCGTCGTCAGTTTTTAACCGCCGCGACAGCCGGATCGGCGTTTATGATTGTGCCGCGCCGCGTGCTTGGCGGGCCGGGATTTCAGGCGCCCAGCGACACGTTGAACATCGCCGGAATTGGCGTGGCCGGCATGGGCTCGGCCGATCTGAAAGATATGGAGAGCGAAAACATTGTGGCGCTATGCGATGTGGATTGGAATTATGCGTCAAAAACCTTTGAACGCTATCCGAATGCGAAACGCTACAAAGATTTCCGCGTCATGTTAGACACGCAAAAAGATATTGATGCCGTGGTTGTGGCCACGCCGGATCACATGCACGCGCCCATCAGCATGGCAGCGATTAAGGCCGGAAAGCATGTGTACACGGAAAAGCCGTTGACGCACACGATCAAAGAATCACGTGAGCTCGCGGCCGCCGCCAAAAACGCGGGCGTGGCCACGCAATTGGGCACGCAGGGACACGCCATGGAAGAAGCGCGTTTGTTGTGCGAATGGATTTGGGATGGCGCCATTGGCGAGATTCGTGAAATCCATGCCTGGACACCGCATCCGGTGTGGCCGCAAGGCATTCAGCGCCCGACCGAGACGCCTCCCGTGCCCGAGCAATTGGATTGGAATTTGTGGCTTGGCGTGGCGCCGGAACGGCCGTATCATCCGGCCTACCATCCGGGAATGTGGCGCGGTTGGTGGGATTTTGGCACCGGCGGTTTGGGTGATATGGGCTGTCATATTTTTGACCCAATTGTGTGGGCCATGAAACTGGGGCACCCCACAAGCGTAGAAGCCAGCCATTCTTATTTTGTGCCCGAAGGATTAAACTGGGACAAGCCCCGAAATGCGGAAAGTTTTCCGCGTGCCAGTTTGGTACATTACAAATTTCCCGAACGCGAAGGTATGCCAGCGGTAACGCTGCACTGGTACGACGGCGGTTTAATGCCAGAAAGACCCGAAGAATTGGAGCCCGGACGAAAAATGGGTGACACGTATGGTGGCGTATTGTATGCGGGATCAAAAGGCAAAATTTTGACCGGTTCGCACGGAGCTCGCGCGGCGCGCCTCATCCCGGAATCGGCCATGCAAGCGTACGATCGTCCTCCGAAAATTTTGCCGCGCTCTATTGGTCATCGAGAAGAGTGGATTCGTGCGTGCAAAGGTGGAGAGCCTGCTGGTGTCAACTTTGACAAGGCCGGGCCATTGACGGAAATTGTACTTTTGGGCAATGTTGCGTTGCGTTTTGATAAAACATTGACATGGAACCCCGAAAGCATGACCTTTCCTGACACTCCCGAAGCCAATCAATTTGTGCAGAAAGAGTATCGGTTAGGCTGGTAACACTCAAAACGCCCTCGTTCAGGAGGGCGTAATATTTTCGAATGGGTTGAAACATTGAATACGACCCACGGTCTGCTGAATGGGTTTTGGATAGTTCAAGGATTCAACAGTGGACATACAAAAGCGGGCTAAACATCCAAACGATATTTTTTCAGCTCTTTATCAACGGTTTTCGCATCACCCACATATTTATCCAATTCGCTCCAAAATTCGGCGCCGTGATTGTTAATTTTCAAATGCACCAGCTCGTGCAAAATCACATAATCGATGAGATCTTCCGGCAATTCGATCAATTTTACATTCAAATTGATATTGCGTTTTCCGGAACAGCTTCCCCAGCGCGTTTTTTGTGAACGGATAAACACACGATTGTAGGTAAACTCGTGCTCTCTGGCCAACTCGTCCAACCGTTTTACCAACTTGGTGCGCGCTTCTTTTTTATCAATTTCTGGGCGGTCTTGTTTGCGCTCTTCGTGCTCTTGCTCAACTTGTTTAGCTTTGGACATGTGCTCTTCCACCCATTTGCGCTTGCTTTTTAGCACCTCCTCCGCCTGCTGGTAAGACATACCAAACGGCACGGCCACACGAATGCCCTCAAATGGCTTGACCGTAATATTCAAATGTTTGGCTTTTTTGCTACGCTCAAAAAGAACCGGCCCCATTCCCGGCAAATTTTTGGTAAATGACTTTATGCTCATAAATTCTCCTGGTGAGATTTATAATATTAAAAAACGACATCGAAACCGCATGGCAATTCCCAAACAGAAATCATCACCAAATCCGGATCGGAGAGGTTAAAAAATTTTAAGAAGGATCGATTAATCACGATTTGCCCCGGCAGCACGGGAGGTTCCGGGGTGACATTGTGGTGTTTAAAAGATAGTAAAAATTATCCGCATTGCAAACAGAAATATATAAAGAATTTAAAAATCCTTCATAGTGATTTATATTCCGGGACAAACTTTTTGCCGATCGAGAAAACAATTGCCCCGATTTTGAATATGTCTCGCATTTTTAAGATTGTAAATTTTCGTCACTAGCTTTCGTAGCCGAATCTTGTCGAGATTATCCCATTTAGCAATTCGTTGATTAATAAAACAGATTTTATAATCATTGGGCACCACTTGCCACGAGACGCCGAATTTATCCTTGAGCCAGCCGCCCAGGGCTTCATTTGCCTTTATATTTGGCCCATCTGTCATCACGGGTTTGCCGCCGGGAAACGACACTCGTGCTCCCATGGATGGTGGATGCAGGCCGTCGAGACTGAGCAGCACACCGGCTTTTTCAAGTTCCGCATTGTACTTCATCATCGCCTCAACGGCTTTGGCATCGGGCAGAGCGCCTGGCTCCGCGGATTCGTATCCCTTGGGGATCATTAGCATCATAAAGCGCATAATTAAGCTGCTTTTTTGTTAAAGCGTTTGCAATCGCTGCGTAAAGTTGGCTAATACTATTCCAGAAAAAGCACAGGCGACTGGTGGCGCTACATCCCATGCCGATCATTGGGTTCGTGTGAACTGAACGTCAAATGCTCGTTCCTGATTGCTCACCGTAACATGCAAATGATCATTGTCAATCAGTTTGTAATAAATTTGTTGCGGAAAATCGTGCCCTTTGTTTTCAAAAAGTGCAATATGATCACTGTTGCTGACCAAACGAAAGGCTATGGGAAATTCGTTGTGGGACACCTTGGCGATGTAAAAAATATCACCGGCAAGCGCAACGAGTCGCAGCGCTTCGCTATCCGTTAAATTTTGGTCTAATTTGCTTTGCGTCTGTCCGCTGCCCTCAAATGTGATCGAGCTTGCTCTTATCCATTTTTCGGTAATGACACGAGTTTCGCTCTCTGCTCTCCATTCGCCCAATATCCACTCAATGGATTCCAAGCTGGAAACGTCCTTAGCAGCAACGTGCTCGCTAAAAAGCGCCAACAAAAACCATATCATAACGATAATATTTTTCATTTTTTAGGCTCCAATTTTATCAACACAAAACCATCAAAAAGTCTCGCCACCATTCCTCAAATTTGCGCAATTACGACAAACGATCCATCATTGAATCAAACAACTCTCGATTCAAATCGAATACCCTATTTGCTTCGTCTACAATTTTTTGCGCTATTTCGTCATCAACAGGCATGGCATCCAATTGGGCGCGGTATTTAATTTTGAACGCCGAATAATCGTCTATTTGTGCAAAATCATAAAAAGCAAGACCGTGACCGTCCAACAGCCCGTACGTTTTTGCGACAATCCGTTTCAGCGCTTGGCCGCCGGATAAATCGCCCAAATAACGCGTATAATGATGCGCCACCAGCCCCTCAATCCACCTCTCGGCGAGCGCGTGTATTCGTTCCACATAATTTTGCGTGGCGGGCAACGGCGATACAGTTTGCCAATGACCACCCTCGTAATAAAAACTCAAATCATGAATGAGGGCCTCACACCGATTCAGCTCCGGGAAATAGATATGTTTAAAGACAGAGTGCTCGCGGTGGCGCTCTTGTTGCTTTTCCAATTCTGCGTAGATATAAAGCAATTGAACGAGAAACTCCCGATAACTTGTTTTTGACAACTGACCTGCAAAAAAATTTTGAATAAAAGGCGAATGTTCCGCCGCATAATGAGATTCTTGCGTGCCTTGGCGCAAGCGAACAGAAAGGGGTATCTTCATAAAAAACTCCTTTGCAGCAATGGATGCGAGAGAAAAAACATGGGAATGATGTACGACCATCTTTTCTTTAAGAAAGGCGAGATTGACTCCTAATCAAATACTGTTGCCATGCCTTTGTTTAGGATACTTGAATCCAGGATATGATAAAACAAGATGAGGAGGGTATAATCTTTCCGCTATTTTATTAAAGGTTAAAAATAAAATATACTCAGCTTGAGGCTATAAATCCCCATTTTAATCCATGCCTATTTCCGATATGCGGCTAGCCGTATCGGCACAAATGCCCCACTCCATCGCCCGTCTGCGATGGAGGTGCCTGACGATCTCTTTGGGTTGCGACCTATTTTTTTGTAATATTTTCTTGCTTTTAAGCGCTTGTTTGGCTATACTTTTCAAAAGGGGTTGTAGAAAAGATTCACGTAATACTGTTCTTCTCAAATCACATCTTGCTTTACAACATTTGCACCGTCTAACAAAAAGGAGGGATCCATGCGGTGTTTCATTTTCTGTTTCAGCATCATTTTGGTATTGTTGGCAATGGGTACGTCTCTGGCGGCCGGCTATGATTATCTCTATTACGAAAATTTTGAAGATCAAAGCGCCGAGGGCTGGGTGCCTAAAACGTATGGCAACTGGAAGATTACAAGCAAGGAAGGCGATTACGCGTACCAGCAGTGGAACACGCAAATTTCGGGCACCAATCCTTACCTCAACGAGTGGAGCATTTACGACCGAGAAACGTTTGGCAACATGACATACAGCGTCAAAATGCGAACGGCAGAGCATCTCGATGCCAATCCGTATGCGGACCTCGGACTGTTGTTTCACTATCAAGACAATAACAACTTTTACTATGTGTCGTTCAGCTCGCAGGAAAATAGCACGGTTTTGATTTTGCGAAAAAACGGCCAGGACAAGATTTTAGCGCGCTGCGATACTCCCATCGTTACAGATGCCGACTATTTTACTGCCGGCGTTACCGTGCTAAATGGCGTCATTTCAGTTTCGGCAGCCAATCAAAATCTATTTCAATTTTATGACGAAACATTTAGCAATGGCAAAATAGGTCTCGGCGTTGTGGATGATGCCGCTTATTTTGACAATGTGGTGGTCTGCTTGGCAGAAGAGAACGACTGCGCGTTTCACGAAAACTTTAACAACAATAATCTGGTTGGCTGGACCGCTTTGGACCGCAGCCATTGGCACACCAGCTTTCGGGATTATACCTATGTGCTTTATCTCAGTGGCGATTATCAACCGCCCAAAGCCGATTTTTTGGGTGAAATTATTACCCTGGACAATGTGGATGCGGAAAATTTCACCCTGGAGTTTGATTTAAAAAGCATTGGCTGGGGCGATAACGAGGATTTGGCTGTGGTCTGGTGCTACAAAGATCCGAACAACTATTATTACGCGGTGTTCAATCGCCAAACCGGCCAAACCGAGTGGATGCGCGTACAAGACGGGTGGGCGAAATTTCTGGACAGTTACAACGGGCCCACATTGAGCGATCTCGAGTGGCATCATGCCAAAGTGGAAGTGAAAAACAAATATCACAAAATCTATTTTGATGATGTGATGGTATTGGATGGCTACGAGCCTTCGCTCACCTCCGGCAAAATCGGGTTCGGTTCGTTCAATAATAGTGGCTGGTTTGATAACGTATGCCTGTCGTGCGATGGCTGTATTCACGAAAGTTTTACCCTCACATCTCCAAATGGTGGAGAAGTGTTGAATGCCGGCGATGTGCATCCGATTAGCTGGCTCTCGTACGGCGTCAGCAACAATGTCATGCTCGAGTATTCTACGGATGCCGGGCAAAAGTGGACGACCATCATCTCCAGCACCCCAAACGATAACCAATTCGACTGGAGTGTGCCATCCGTCAATTCCGATAAATGCAAGGTGCGTATCACAGACATTGACAATTCTCCGGTGGATCTGAGCGATAACGTATTCACCATTCAAGGGCAAACACCGTGCAGCATTCAGCTCACCGCACCCAACGGCGGCGAGCAATTGATTGCCGGTCAAGCGCAGGACATCACCTGGACCAGCAATGGCGCGTGCGGAGACCTCAAGATCGAGCTTTTATGCGACAATACCTGGACTACTGTCATCGCTTCCACACCCAATGACGGCTATTATTACTGGAACATTCCCGATGCGGAATGTGCTCAGGCAAAAATTAAAATTTCTTGTGTGTCCGACCCCACCTGTTCGGATAAAAGCGATGCATATTTCAGTATCATTTCGGATACACCTCCGGACCCGATTGTCGTTACGGTTCCCACGTGTACTGTGTTGTGGCATTCGGGAGAAACGCACAAAATCTCCTGGATTCCCAGCACCACAGCGGTAAAACTGGAATACCAAACCGAAGTTGGCAGCACCTGGAAGTTGATCGCGGATGATGTTCCGGATGTCGGATGCTACGACTGGACGTTGCCGGATATCCCGGCAGGCCCGGCAACCATCAGGGTAAGCGACGCGAATGACTCTAATCGGTTTGGCGAGAGCGCTCAGTTTCGCGTCAACAAATCCGGCGGCGCCTATTTGCTGGTTACGGAC
Source organism: uncultured Cytophagia bacterium (assembly GCA_964414825.1). Lineage (GTDB taxonomy): Bacteria > Zhuqueibacterota > Zhuqueibacteria > Residuimicrobiales > Krinioviventaceae > CAYPZM01. Next base: position 16,242 of record CAYPZM010000072.1, read on the forward strand.
ATATCCGGTCAATCCGGAAGCGTAACTGCGGACATTATTCTAAATGGCAACATGAAAGCCTTTGATGCGTTTGCACTCACATTGAATTACGACACGCAACATCTTAAATTCAAAAAGGTTGAAAAAGGCGCGCTAACCAAAGACTGGCTGCAGGTTAATGGCAGCGAAAACACAATTGGCGCTATAACCATTGGCGGATTTCACACCTCGGCGCTGCCGGTGGCGAGTTCGGGCTCTATCGCCAAAGTGACTTTTGAGATAACCTGCACGACCTGTGACGAATGCACACAAAGTCACCTCACCCTGTCGAATTTTGCGGATGATGCCGCCGGAATGAATGGCCATTGCGGCACGTTTTCGTACGGCATCCCATGTGTTCTGGGCGATGTGAATATGGATGGTACCCTTACACCCGGAGACGCTCTGTGTGCTTATGATATTTTCCTAAACGGCCAGGTTCCGCAAGGCGAATGTGATACTGAATGCGCGCTGGTTGCGGCGGACGCCAATTGCGACGGCACCGTCACTCCAGGCGATGCACTGATCATTTATAACCATTTCCTGAGTGGCCAGCCGCTGTTTTGTCCCACCGGTTTGGCGAAGAATCCGAGCGCGCGACGTTTGTACATTCCACAAGTGATCGTGCAACCAGGCCAGGAATGTTCACTTCCGATTGTAGTCGATAATCCGGCGGATATCTCCTCGTTTGGCCTCGAGCTGGAATATCCATCCTCGCTAAAGTTTGTCGGACTTGAACGCACAGATGCGACCCGTGAGTGGCTCGAGCTTAATGCGAGCGAACTTGAGCCGGGACGATTGATTTTGGGCGGTTATCACACAACAGCCATTACAAAGTCGACGCAGGCCGAACTGGTCACGCTCCATTTTGCCGTGCACGAAAGCAACGAGGGAAGCGGCATCATCGACATTACAGAGTCATTTGATGATTTGGCCTTTGCAGACATCCAGGGTGGTCAGATTCAGGTGAGCAATGCAGACATTATCACCGAGTATTGTCTGGAGCAGAATTATCCGAATCCGTTCAACATGAACACCGAG
>CAYPZM010000073.1:0-17227 GCA_964414825.1 uncultured Cytophagia bacterium
AAAAATCCAGCACCATTAAAGGCAAAGTTCTTGAAAAAGCCACGGGTTCCCCCTTGCCGGGCGCCAACGTCATTCTCGAGGGTACCGGTTTGGGCGCCGCAACGAATTTGAATGGTGAATATATAATGTCCAAAGTACCCGAAGGGAATTACACGATTGTCTTTAAATACATCGGATATAACGATTTGAAAAAGACCGCTTTTGTCGATGGCGGCAAAACAGTTCAACAAAACGCTGAATTGCAATGGGCTGCTGTCGAGGGTGAAGAAATTACCATTACGGCCCAAGCTGAAGGCCAGTTGGCCGCTATCAATCAGCAGCTCGCGTCACGAACCATTGCAAATATTGTTTCCAAAGCACGCATCGAGGAAATTCCAGATGTGAACGCCGCGGAATCCGTTGGGCGGTTGCCTGGAATCTCGATTATTCGAAGCGGTGGCGAAGGACAGAAGGTTTCCATCCGCGGGATGTCTCCAAAATATAACGTGATGATGGTTAATGGCGTTCGGTTGCAATCTACCGATCGGGATGATCGCAGTGTAGATTTGAATATGATTTCTTCAAATATGCTATCCGGCATTGAGGTCACCAAGGCACTGACGGCAGATATGGACGCGGATGCAGTCGGCGGAACGGTGAATCTGAGACTCGCAGGAGCTGACCCCGGTTGGCATGGCAATATCATGATGCAGGGGGGGTATGGGTCTATTCAAAACAATTATGACAATTACAAAACCATAGCTTCCTTGAGCAACCGTTTTTTTAATGACAAGCTTGGTGTTGTTTTAACTGCCAATGTGGAACGTATAGACAGAAGTTCCGATATGTTAAGAGCAGGTTACGGCGTGAATGAAGAATCTGACAAGGATGAAAAAGGATTGTCGAACATCGATTTAAGCAGTGTCAAACTCAGAGATGTAGCCACGAAAAGAAAACGGCATGGGGCTGGTTTGATTCTTGATTACCGGTTGCCGGCCGGAAAACTCTTGTATCATGGATTTGCGAGCCGGCTCTCTGAACAACAAATGGATATGTCGAATTCTTTGCCTGTTGATCTGGAGCGGCTTACAGGTTATATGATTGAACGAAATATTAACAATACTGTCATGAGTCAGGCGCTTCAGGGTGATTATCGTATCGGTCAAATAGAGTTGGATTTTTCCCTGCATCAATCTGTTTCCAAGCAGAATCGACCTGGTGATCTACAGCTCAATATTGGATCGCCCAATAAGCAAAGTATGTTTAGTACATTGTCCATTGAGGATGCTTTCAGATCAACACCGAACAAGTATTTAAATTCCGTCACAGTCGAGAATAATGTGTTGGCGGTTAGTGAACTGTTTAATATGAAAAGGGATGTTGTCGAATCGGAACGTATGGCGCGAGGAGGTTTGACCATTCCCTATCAATTCAGTAAAAGCTTGACAGGAAAACTTTTACTCGGGTTCAAGTATGGGATCACCGAACGTGATAACGATGAGACGCATAATGTTGTGGCCTTTGAGACAGGATCGAATGGAAAAGAGTTCACACGAATGTTGCCTGAACTATGGCCTGAATTGGGTGTGGAAGTAAAAGATTATGAACAAAATATGCGTGCCAGTTTATTTGAAGACCCCGCCTATGATGAAGGCAATTTTCTCAGTGGTAATGAAGCGGTGAATTCTCTTTTCTGGACAGGCTCTTTCGAAAAGTTAAATCATCTGGATCAACTCGCTAGGAATAAGGACATTTATGTGATTGATGGGTTGTCATCAACTGTACGCAGATACAACATGTCCGAGACCTTGACTGCATTTTATGTAAGCACGGAACTAAATCTTGGTAGGCGAATTACGTTTCAACCGGGTGTTCGATATGAATCTTTTGAAACAGATTATTTAGCGTACAAAGGAATTCAGACTGGTTGGCGGGTTTGGAATTATTTTTCCGAGCCAGTCACCTCTGATCGGGAAACCAATCAATGGTTTCCTCAAATACATTTAAGGGTTAAACCTACAGATTGGTTTGATATTCGCCTGGCAAGTACACGCTCTCTGATTCGTCCTGATTATCGAGCATATTCCCCTTATAGCTATTATGCAGGAGTTTCCGCGCAACCGTCCCTACAAATAGGAAATATGAATATAAAGCCCTCCATCTCTAATAATCTGGATTTGTACTTTTCCGTCTATAATAATGCCATTGGACTTTTTACGGCGGGTGGATTTTATAAAGAAATCGACAACATTATTACGCCGTTGCGTTTTCATTCATCGAATAACAATGATATAGACAACCAATACGAATTGGGTGGAATTATGACTACAATTGACACCTGGATCAATATAGACGAGAAACCAACCATTGTACACGGATTTGAGCTGGATTGGCAAACCAATTTCTGGTATCTTCCATCGATATTTAAAGGAATGGTGTTGAATATAAACTACACGCGCCTGTTCAGTGAGACCACCTATCCTTATGATGTGTTTTACAAAGATCCTGATAATATTTTTGCACCCGGTGTATTTGTCGATTCGTCAAGAGTCGGCCGCATGCCGCATCAACCCAATGATGTGCTGAATCTGACATTGGGGTATGATTTGGGTGGATTGTCTGCTCGACTTTCATTTCTCTTTCAGGGACAGATGCTGGGAACCGGAGCTGCCGGAGAAACCGCCGGTAATATACGAGGCAGTTCCACCCGGATGGGGAACGTGGCAATCGGCATTCGGCCTGAATTAGATCCCTACACCGATGACTATTATCGCTGGGATTTGACTATTCAACAGAAATTGCCGTGGAAGGGGTGGCAAACATATTTGAACGCCAATAATATTACCGATAGTATTGATCAACAATCATTGAGTGTACTGGGAAAACTTAAAGCCAGGGAATATTATGGCAGAACATTCGATGTGGGTATTCGATATTCTTTTTAACTGCTTTTGGCAAAAAATACGTGAGGAAGGAGGTGTCTTTAAAGGAGAGTCAAGTTGCATTCGTCAGTCGTGTAGTACATCACTCTTATTTATGGAGGAAAGTTAAATGCGAAAATTTTTATTGGTGGTCTTTATTGGGTGCACACTGGTCACAAGCTATCTTATGGCTCAAGAAGCAGATCAGGATACACTTGTGCTGGATCCCAATCAATTTGTGAACAGTCAAATTCTTGGAGATACCACTGCAACCGGAGACCGTTTAAATCTGAATCGCGTGTATAAGGTCGAACGAAATACATTTTATTTGTTCGATGGCCGTCTTGATGTGGAAGGATTCAAATGTGAAATCGTCGGTCCTTACAACGGTCCTATTGTTCATGACACAGAAAATGGTCATCCGCCTGTTTTGCTGATGAAAGCAAATGATAATGGTCAGGCTAAGCAATTTTTCAAACTCTTTACGGACGGCGAATTTATTCTGAAAAATTCCATTTACGCCGGGCTGTCCGATGCGGGTGTAACAACAGGACGATTTATGGACAATGCCAGTGGGAAACGTGTTGTCTTGGATAATCTGATTGTTACCCAGAACCGTTTTCAGAATCGATGGTTGGCGGATAATGGCGAACACATCGTGCGCAATTGTGTTTTTCTGAACCATTGGGATGGCTCAAATACAGCAGAGCGCGGCGTTGGTTTTGTGGTAAAACCTACAACTGCAAGTTTTATCTGCGAAAACAATACCTTTGTTAATATGGGTGCGCCCGTACGCGTTCGGGACCCGCAGTTTGAGACAGAGACGTATTACGCACATAATACCTGTGTCAATACCACGATGCATGAGCTGGGTTTGAGACAGAAGGAACTCATTGCTGCCAATAATTTGTACTATAATTGGAGTTGGGTTGGATTCGGTGTTTCAAAATTGACCGAAGAGCCACTCGATCTGCTGGTCATGTATCTGGCCGATAATAATGAAGCCGTTAATATGGACAGTGTTTCATTGTATTTCGGTAATAATGCATTCTACCGTGAAACAGCCCTTGAGAACTGGTATAATAGCCAAGATACAGTACAGCTGGCAGGGATTTTACCTCCTTCCGCGTATGACTATGTTGCGCTGGATGATAACTGGACAATCGGTGAAATCGTTGAAGGTAAAGACCCGCAGTTTTCCTTATTTGACTCGAATTCAGATTCTTTGATAGGATTCCTCCAAGGCTATTTTGCAATTCCACCGGTTATCCCTGCTCCAAACTGGTTGACAGATTACCTTGTCGACTGGAATGAAAATGGTCCTTATATGAAGCAATGGCCGTTACCTTTTGATCTGAGCTATACGAATGAAGAGTTGTTGACAGCTGCTTCTGACGGATTGCCTCTGGGAGATCTGAATTGGTTCCCCGAGAAAAAAGCCGAATATGAAGCCAATCGTGAAGCCATTGTTGCAGATTTGAGAGCGAAAAAGTCAAGTGTAAGCGGTGTTGAAAGTTGGGGTAAGGCGATCCGAGATTTTAAGCTTGAGCAAAACTATCCCAATCCGTTTAACCCCGTGACGACCATTTCGTTCTCGTTGGATAAACCTGCCGATATTAAGCTGACGGTATTCAATATGGTTGGACAAACGGTGGAAACGTTGGCAAGCGGCGTCAGACAAGCCGGAGTTCATCAGGTGGCTTGGCGCGCAGAATCTATAGTTAGTGGTGTCTATTTCTATCGGTTGGATGTGGATGGAAGCCAATCCGAAATGAAGAAAATGATGTTGCTGAAATAAAAGACCGGCAGATTAGGAGCAATACAAATTTGTCGCCAAAACATGTCATGTAATCGCTCTAAACATACCGGCCTGATCTTTAATGTAATTAGAAATTATCGAACTCACAAATAAAAACCCTGGCCACTTTCCCCATGGTCAGGGTTTTTTAGTTAATGAACTAGTTAAGGGTGTTTTTATGTCCGTATTTACTTGTAATCTTGACATATCGATCTATATCAAAAAGACGCTGATCCCCTTGATGTTTTTCTCAACATCGCTCGCTGGGCAGCCCTATCATCTGTCTGGTGGATATGGAACCCAAACCAAAGGTGGCTTGGCCGGACGTATTATCAAAGTCACTCATCTGAGAAGTGACGGGCCTGGCTCTTTAAGAGCGGCCTGTGAAGCTGAGGGAGAGCGATTGGTCATCTTTGAAGTCGGTGGTGTCATCGATTTGGGAAAAAGGCCCATCAAGATCAAGAATCCTCAGCTAACAATTGCAGGCCAAACTGCACCACATCCCGGGATCACCCTGATTCGAGGTGGGATTAATATTACGACCCATGATGTCGTGATTCAACATATTGCGGTCAGACCGGGTGAAGCCGGTGAAGCCAAAGGCAGCGGCTGGGAAGTTGACGGAATGGCAACCTGGGGAACAGACGCCTATAATATCGTTTTTGATCACTGTTCTGTGACTTGGGCGACTGATGAGAACTTTTCTGTTTCCGGGCCGCCTGATTCTGCACCGGGTGAATCGAGTCACGATGTTACCTTGTATGGTTGTATTATCGCAGAATCGTTGTCTCATTCCACGCACAGCGAGGGTGAACATGGCAAGGGCACACTCTTGATGGATGGTGTTTCCAATGTGTCGATCATCAGGTGTCTCTATGCGCACAATCATCGCAGGAATCCTTTTCTTAAAGGTAATACCCGGGCTGTGATTGTGAATAATTTGATATATAATTCGGGATCGCAATGTATCGGCATGACTGATCGCGGTAAATCCCCTTATATCGGAAAATCCAGCGCTGTGATTGTCGGTAATACCTGGATGACCGGCCCCAATAGTACAAGAAAAACGTTTGTTTCTTCTGGGCAAAACAGAATATGTGGAAATGTTTATTTTGATGACAATATCCTTGAGGATCGTTCCGGCACGAGTATGAATCTGAGCCTCGCGGATATTTTTATCAAACAATTAAACAAAACTCCTTTCTGGCCGGAAGGACTGAAAGCCAATCCTGCGTCTGAATCGATTCCTCATGTTTTGCGAACGGCAGGGGCAAGAGCCAAAGAGAGGGATCCCATTGACCGACGAATTGTTCAGACTGTGATTGATGCAAACGGTGAAATTATCGACAGTGAACAGGATGTCGGTGGTTATCCAGCTTATGATACCGTTTATCAGACAATTCAAGTTCCTTTGACAGTAAGCGAACGCATGGACTGGTTAGACAGTCTTGCCCTTAATCTGGAAACAGATTCTACGTTGAATGTCACGCCGGGGTCCTCGCGCGTGAATGCTCCGAACGATAACCGTGCTGACATTCCGCCTGATGAATATCAATTGTGCAATTACCCCAATCCCTTTAATCCCAGTACGACCATTCGGTTTGAGCTTGATCATAGTCAACATATCGACCTGCGCGTCAATTACATAGATGGGAGATTAGCCGAACAACTTTACCAGGGCAACATGAACGCCGGGATGCACACTATTATTTGGGATGCTCATGCTCATGCAACAGGTGTATATCTGTTCGTCCTGACGGGGGAGAATGGATCAAGGCAAGTCTGTAAAATGCTGTTGATCAAATAGGCTATTGAATGATTTGTAGTATACATTTCAGGTGTGCTACAAATCATTTTCTTTTATTTGAATTGCTGGGTTTAATTCTCAAAAACTCGCATCCAACCAGGCAGTCCACTTTATTCTATCATAGCCATACTCCGTTCCGGCCAGTTTCAAAAGCTCAGCGTGCGCATAATTTGTCAGGAGATAATGGACGTCCTGCAAATAAGCGATCAAAATCTCGAACCCTCGCTTATCGCCACAACGAGCCAGGGTTGCCGCAATGCGGCTCTCCAGGATGGCGCCGTACACATGCGCTTTGGCCTGACCAGGCGCTTTTGCGACGTGATTGCTGATATAGGGATCATCCAAAAAACGATGCAGCACTGGAATCGCTTTTTTATCCGGCATGCGCTCGACAACCAAACATATATTGATCAAACGATTGTAAAACGGGATGAGCGTCAAGTCGATGCGTCCGCGGTCATAGACGCGCTCCTGCTGAACCGGCGGATGGTTGAGCGGCAGGGTTGCACCGATCTCCAAAACGTCGGTCAATGCAGAGGAATCCCCGCTCAATCCCAACAAAGCAATGTCTTGATTGATCGTCCAATAAGGTGTGTCTTGATCTTTCCGATAATACTCCCACGGCAATTGCCCGGAATTCAGCTCTTGTTGATATAACCTTTGCATTTCAGCGACAATAAATTCATTGCCAATTGGATTGTGAAACCAGGCCAGTGCCTTTGCCAGCCGCGTTTTCTCAGCATCGCTATTTGTATTGTGATACTCTTGCAATAATTTGGATTCCGCCAATTCTTTGGGAAGCATTGTGATTTTGAAAAGGCTATTTTCTGCTCCAGCGACCACATCGGCGATCAATGCACTCACATCCGCTTTTTTGTATTGATGTGCAAGTGGTTTTGTCAAAAACGACTCCGGAAGAATCTGTAACGAGGTCAATTCCGGGTAAAGCGTTCGTACGTTAAAATCCCTGGTCCGGATCGACTGGCGCACAATCGACGCGGCGATCTTTCCGGTGACGTATCCCAGAGTCATAATATCGAACGACATGCGAGTGAATTGCATGGCGTTGTGCGATTGCGAAATGGCCTTGGCGGAGATCAATAAACCATCAATGCCCTTGGGCAGGATGGCTCGATACGGAATTTCAACGAGAGCGGAAAAATCGTGCGGTAAAAGGCAGCCGATCCGTGTGACAAGGGTGTCGCCGAAATGATGCGGATCAAAATCAGAGTTGGCCAGACATATCGTATCCTGGTAATGACGTTCCTGCACCACATCGTGCAGCGTTATTTTATAATCGCCCACAATTCGTCGTGATTCGCGCACTGTGAGCATGGGCGAAAAATCATAATAATGCGCCTCGAGATGCGACAGTTCAAGACCTCGCTGCATTTCGGAGAGAAATTGATTCATCAGGACATCGTGATCGCGATTGGTTGTCGACGCATGCCAGGGTTTCAGGCCAGGATTCACATCCCATTGGCTGTAATTTTGCGTGCAGTTCATGCGTTTGTTGCCGAACTCGAATTCGGCGTCGGCAAACACCGCCACGTCACCATCACCGGTGGCGTCAATGGTGATGTTTCCCGTTATTCGCAAAAGCTCACCGTCCTTTTCAACTACGATGCCAGTGACAGCGTTGTTCGACATGGTTACGCCACAAATAAAACTCTGCGGGAAAAAGACGCCACCGCGCTGCGTCATTTCTTTTTTCAGATAAAGCATTCTGGCGGGACCGCGCGCTACCCCCAGCTTTTCCGAGAGCTTTTTGGTCTCTTCCTCAATACGATCAAAAAGTTTGGACTCTTTGTATCCCCAATAATAACCGGTCACGCGCCCGAGGGTGCAGGTACCGCCGAGCTCCGGGAAATATTCAATCGTCGCGACTCGAGCTTGTTGCTCAAGCGCCGCAATCGCCGCCAAAGCACCGGCCGTGCCGCCGCCAGCAACAATGACCTCGGTTTGATGAGCGATTGGAATATGTTTTTCAACATCAAAAGAGAGTGATTGGAACGGATATGTGAGTTTGATGTCATTGATGGGACCCACTCGACACTCACTCAGTGGAATACGTCCGGATTTGTGATAAATATAAAGTGGTGCCGATTTTCTGTTTTTATTCAGGACAATGTTTTCAATTTGATTTTTTGTATGATGGTAAAGGCTTAGTACATCCTGGCAGCTCAAGTCAAATTTCTGATCACTTTGCAGAGATGCATAGTTTTGCGGCGCCGTTGGTGGAACATAATGTTTGCCTTTGGGCGGAAACGTTTCCAGCGCCATTTGCGCCAGTCGGGCTTTGGTGAATGCCGCATGATTGTTGACGAGATAATCGCAAACTCTCTCGGTGATGCATCGCGCCTCATGCTCTGCATCCAATGTTGCCAGCTCGAAACGAAATTCCAGAAAATACTGTCCGGGCATGCGTTTGCCTTTGTGCAGATACACTGTGTTTTGGGCGATTCCAACAGAATCGGGCACGACTATTTCCTTATTTACCGTATCGTCGACATTGTAAAATTCAAGAGAAAAAAATGGGTGACGCTGGGCGACTGAATCCGTTGCATCGATGACGTGCTTGCAGTGAACGATCTGCATGCCGAATTTATTGGCCAGGACCAAACCCGACACATGGTTGTTCTCCGCATCGGCAACAATTCCCCACACGCCGGTCATAAACAGGATGTCAACTTTGTTGTCGAGCAATGTTTTAACGAGCTGTTTTTTGATCGTGCCGTTGAACAAAGGAATATCGTTGCCGAAGACAACCTCCGCGGTGGCCGATTCATAAGGCACACCAATTTCACTTTTTTCCGCCTCCGGCATAAAGATATCGCCCAATTGTGATTGAAATTCCGAATAGCCATCTATTTTCAGCCACGGCCTGAGCGATGCTGTCATCTCACATCCCAGAAACGTGCGAAACTCGATGAGCAGCACGCGCCGGCCGCGTTGTGCGGCGTGCAGCGCACTAAAGCAGCCGGCCAGGCTGCCGCCCTGTACAACAAGATCATACGCCTCAACAGGCGCAGATGCCAATTTATCGGATTTGGCAGCAAACAGTTGGCGCAGTCCCAGATTGGCTGCAGCCGTTGCCGCGACAGAGTTTTTAAGAAAGTGACGTCGTTTCATCAGTTCACCCACATTCACAGTTCGGTTTAGCGTTTCCTTATCAGAATGACCCAATCTTCTCCATCGACATCGGGAGGGCTTCCCAAATCCACGGGCTCGCCTCCGCTGACCGATTGAATGGATCCATCTGACAACTCTCCGCCTGTTCGAGGATTGAACCACTGCACCGAAAAATCGCCCGTGGCATGCGAAAGATCGAGTTGTACCGGGCCGGACGAGGGCAGATAAACCAGATAAACCTCGTCGGGTTTGGCGAAACAATAGCGGCTGTTATTGTGCTCTGGATTTCCGACCCAGTCGTCGGCGTTTGTCATCTGCCAAAAGGGGATTGAGAAATCATGGAAAAAATCGAGTGCAATTGCCGAATACTCCCAGGTTCGCTCGCGACTGCGCCAATCCTCAGCATTCAGGTCATTTTCCGGCAATTGATAACCGAAATAATACTCCACACCGGCGCCGCCTCCCATCAGGTTCCCCCACAGCACTTCACGGCGAATTTCTTCGACTGTCGGCAGCTTGGCAGGATTCTCCCGTTGTTCCAGTTGTTGAATGGCCTTTTCCATCCCCGGATAATCCGGATCCGGCGGGGCGCCGGTTGCCGCGTTGCCCGGTTCATCGTGCGCCACCACCCAGGCGTGACCCGACGCTTCGGAGCGGTTTACCCAGCGAACTGCTTCCGCATGCGTTTTGGACACATCGTTGTTCTGTATGGACAGTCCGCTTAATACGCTCTTGTCGCCCAACAAGGGACCATAAACTTTGTCATGCTGATTGGGATAGGTATGCAAAACAATATTGTGGCCGTAGGGATCGGTTTCCCGGATAAACTGCGCCATATCGCGTATTTGTTGCGTGGACTGGGTGTTCTCTTCACCCAGATTCCAGTTCAGCGCCAGATTAAAACCAAAACGAGCGATCAATTCCCGCAAATAGAGCTTTCTCTCGGGGCCCAGATCACCCCCATCAAGAGATTGCTGTCTGGATTCCTCATTGTCGTGATTCATGTCGTCATTTTCGGTTTCCTGCAGCTTGAAATGCAGGTACATGCCTTTGGACGTGCCGTGGCTAAAAATGATGCCCCACTGGTCCAGTTTTGAACAATCCATGTGCAGTTTGTCGTCGCGGCTCACATGCGGCCAAACATTATCACCGTCGCCGCCTGCGTTATAAGTGAGAAATGAAAAGGCATTGCATCCTTTGCCGGCAAGATAGTTGATCGCGCCTATGAGACCTTTTCCCTTGTCGCCGTGCCACACGGGATCGCCGGGCTGCCAGTCCCGAATATGTGGCGCCCAGGTTTTCAAATTGGTTGTCACTGCTTCTTGTTCCCGCTTTACACCTGCTTCTTTTGCCGAGTAGGTGCCGTCAAAATCCTCGTAGGCCAGCAAGGTTTCCGGGGCATCCGCTCCTGCTTTAAAAAAATAGTCGCCGGTTCCGGCAAATTTGAGATAACGCTCGCCCACATATTCAAGCCGCCCTTTGGCGCGCAGGTCCGGCGCCGACTTGTCGGAAGCCGCGATCTGAAAATCGCCCTGCAAGCCGTCCCATGCGGTGGGTTCGCCGTTCAGCTTGAACGCCACCGTATACTCCCAGCGTCCGGTTTTATCCGGTGACAGGTGAGCGCGCCATTTGTCGCCGCTCTCCGCCGAGGTTTCCCCCGCGTTGCCGTCTGCTGCAAAATAGCCCGGCACAACATAAACCGGACTGCCGGATTCGTGTGTAAAAGTTACATCCATTTGGAAATCGGTGAAAGGATTCGGATCGTTGTCGATTTCATGGGCATACGGCCCGGACATCGTCAAAATCGCGTTATGCCATTGTTTCAGCTCTCCGCTGATCTCCACTGCATTTTCTGTGCTGTCCGAACACGATATAAACGTGCCCATCAGGATGACGAATACAAGAATGCCAGTCTTCATAGTTCTCCTCAGTATTTTATTGATTATTTGTAAACATTTCATTCGTTGCTTATTTCACCTGTGCGAGCTTTTTGCTCGACAAAATAGGGCTGAAATTCGTAACTGGAATGCATGGCCCAGGGCACGTTTACAGCGGGCAGTTTCAATTTCAAATTACTTTTAACCGCTGCATACTCGGGATTCCCCGCCAGATTAATCCATTCGTTCGGATCCACCATCCGGTCGTACAGTTCTTCGCCGCCGTCTTCATAGCGGATGTAACGGAAATCCCTGGTGCGCAGACCGTGGTTGTTTTTTCCAAATGTGGTGATGGCCGTGAAATTGTGCAGGTTTTCGTCCTCACCTCTCATTACCGGAACCAAATTAATCCCTTCGTTGCGCTCATAAGCGGGCAATCCGCATAAATCCAGCAAGGTTGGATAGATCGACAGCATTTCTACTGGCGTATCAATAGTTTTGTCCTGAGGCAGATTGGCCCCTGCAAAAATCAGCGGGGCGTTGGTGGCTTCTTCCCATAGCGCGTGTTTGGCAAAGGTTTCTTTTTCGCCCATCCGATAGCCGTGATCCGACCACAAGACGATCACCGTGTTGTCCGCATGTTGCGAATCGCGGAGCGCCTGCAAAACCCTCCCGACCTGCGCATCGACAAAACTGATGCAGGCGAGGTAGGCTTGAATGATGTTGGCCCATTCGCCGTTCTCAATCGCCCACGTCGTGGTCGGCATCATCGGCAGATCGTTGATTTTGTGGGCAATCGCGGGGAGGTCCTGCAGATCATTTGGATTGTACGGCGTCATCTCCAGCTCTTCCACCGGATGCAGATCAAACCATTTTTGCGGCACATAGAACGGCACGTGCGGCCGCAAAAAACCAACGCCGAGAAAGAACGGCTGATTGTAATCCCGTTGCAGGCGTTCAATCGCCCAGTCCGCGGACTGGTAATCCGGCATCAGCGAATCGGCGTCGGGATAGGCGCCCCAATCGGTGCTGGTGCGGCCATAGCGGTCGCGGTCCGCGCTGCCGTATCCGTCCCAAACAAATCGCTCTTCCGGCGAGGGGCCAAATCCCGGTGAGCGGCCGCCGGACTCGTCAAACAATCCGTCCGGGGCGTGATGGTGAAACAGCTTGCCGATGCCCATGGTAAAATAGCCGTGGTTTTTGAAATACTCTGGCAGGAAAATAATGTCAGTTGTGGCCGGATTATCCGATTTGATTTTGTTGTCGTCGATCATCCCGTAAATGCCGGTCGTGGATGGCCGCAAGCCGGTCATCAATGACGCCCGGGACGGTCCGCACAACGGCGCCTGGCAATGGGCATTGGTAAAGAGCACACCATTGGCCGCAAGTTCATCGATGTGCGGCGTTTTTGCATTCGGATGGCCCTGCATGCAGCCCAGCCAGTCGTTGAGGTCATCGATGGCGATGAACAGGACGTTGGGGTGATCGGGTTTACCGCTGCAGGAAAACTGCAGGGCCAACGCAATCAGAAAAAGCACCAAACCATATGTTTTCATTTTCGGTTTTCTCCCATAAAGATCAAAAATCACGATCGTCCGGCATATCCATGCCGGATGTAAACTGAATTCGGACATTCATCCGACTGGGAAATATGCCCAATTTAATGCTGCCTCAATTATTTCATTACTATCATATCGCCTATAACGTTTTCACAAATTCCACCAAATCATCAATCTGCTCATCACTCAGGTGCGACGTTCGGCCGCGCAAATCGCCGTGGTTGCCGACGGTGATGACCTTTTTGATGCTGGCATATCGGCCGTCGTGCAGATAAGGGCCGGTGCGCCAGGCTTCCACCAGGGATGGCGTGTCGAATTCGAGCTGCGCGACTACGTTGCCCATTGCCGTCACGGTCGAGTCCAGCGGCGAATGGGTGCCGACGTCGTGCGCAAAAAGATCGGTATATTCCGGCGCCGGATGGCAGTCGGCGCAGCCAACTTGCGGGCTCTCGAACAATGCCTTGCCGCGTTTGGCGGCGTCGCTCAAGTCGCCGTCCACCAAATACGGACTCGGAATCGGATCAAGCATGCGCAGGTAGGTATCGATGGTCTCGGCCTCCCGCTCGTCGATGAGATGAAACTGAATGTGCAGCATGCCGGCGCGCACCGAGGCTTCCATGTTTTCACGGATGCCGGTCCAGTTCATCGGCGGCGTGCGGTGCGCGTACAACAGACTTTTGGCGTTTTTGGGATTGCCGAGATAATCGTTGAGCAAATCCCAGTTAAAGCCGTCGGCGCGGGCGTCCGGGTGGCACGAGGTGCAGCTCTGCCATTCCTGGAAACAGGTGGTGGCCGTATGAAACAGGTACTCGCCGGTTTGGTGCTGCGCCAGCTCCGGGATGACGAATTGAAGCGTGCGAATGTCGCTCACTGCATTCAGGGGTAGAATATCGATGCTGTCCGAAAAATAGTTGGCGGCGTAAATCGTGTTACCGTCGGCCAAAAGAGCGCGCGGCAACCGGCCCGAAGTTGAAACTCTAATGCGGCAATCGGTCAGCACATCGAGCCGGTTTTCAGGTTCGGGTGTCGACTCTAATTTCCGCATCATTTCCGGCAGGTTGATGATACTGAGTTGGTTGGTACCGGCATGCGACACGATCAGCATTTGGCCGTCTGCGGAACACACCGCATTCCACGGATTGGCCGCGCCCTGATCCACATTATCCAGCAATACCGTGGCAAGCCGCCGCTGATTTTCCAAATCAATAATCGACAAGGCATTGGTGTTCATCCAGCCGCGCTCCAGTTGCGTGGTGGGCAGCGTAAAGCGGGCAATAACGTGCGGCACAAAAACATAGCGGCCGTCGGCGGAAAGCGCCAGATTACGGGCGCCGGAACTGCCGTTTGGAAGCTGCAATTGTTTGGAAATCGACATATCCGCGGTATTGACAAGCGTAACTTTTGCGGCCACATGCGCTGCCGTCGACGACTGTTCCGGCAGCAGATGCACGATGCACAGCGTTTGGCTATCCGGACTGAGAACGGCGGCGACGGGCTCCCGGCCCACGGCAATGGATGTTTGTTGATTCGTGGTCAGATTAATTTTTGTGGCGAGCCCGGCAAAGCGGTTCAAAACAAATAGATGCTGATGCGCCTCATCCAGCACCGGCGACACCGGATAATGACCGGCGTCAACCAGGGTTTCCACGGCGCCCGTGCGCAGATCGAGCCGGCTGATGCGTCCGTCGGCAACGCCGGATACCAGCAGCAACGAGTTGGGGTCTTCAAACAGCATGTCCCGGGTGTTTGGCGGCACGGCAAAGCGGCGGCGGATGCGGTTCGATGTCAAATTAATCTTTATAACCGACTGGCGCTGCGCTTCCAGGACGTAAAGCCATTGGTCGCTTTTGAGCATTTTTGTATACCCCGCCCACGGCTGCAGAGGGAGTGGTGCGTCGGATGCTGACTCGCGACAGGCCGCCTGATGCAGCAAAAATGAAACGCAGCCGGTCAGGACGAGCGTCATAACGATGAATTTGCGCATCACTCCACCTCCATGACAATTCGGAACCCGACATTAAACACCCGCTGCCAAACGGGATAATCGACCGGCCGGATGCGCCGCGGATGATCAAAAAACGAACTGCCGACGGAAAAGGCGCGATCCTGCTGAACCTCGCGCGTCCATTCCGCCGCATTGCCGATAATGTCGTACAAGCCCAGGGCATTCGGTTGATAGCTGCCAACAGCCGCGGTAACCACCGCACGGTCGTTGTAAAGCGTGTCCGCCAGCTCGGCGCCTTCGAGGTGCAGGTGTTCAACCCCGCCGGAAATTTGCAGGCCGTTTTTCTGAAAGCCGTGGCTGAACGAGGTATCCGCCAGGTTGGCGGTCGTCGCATAATTTATCGGCTGGTTTGCAGGTGAAAACGTTGAAAACAGATCGCCACTCTCGGCTGCGGCCCATTGCTCCAGGGTCGGCAATTTTATGGTTTGGTTTTGGGAATTCGCCAGCCACTCGCAAAACTCGTTGGCCTGCTGCCACGACACCCGAACCACCGGCTGATTATCCTCGTTCATGTCGATGCCCTTGTCATCGTGGCGGATATGGCGTTTGCTGTAATACCGGCTGTTGTGCTGCGGCGCAAACGTCCGAAACTGGGCGTTGCTGATTTCAGTCTCGGACATCCAGAACGGTGGCGTGGCCGGAATTTTGACCATCCGGATGCTCTCACCGTTCGGCAACTGGATGGTTTTGTGCTCCGGCGTTTGCGGCGCGTCAATCTTTTTTCGTGACGGCTGCGGCGGTTTGATCGGCGGTATCAGCTCACCGTCCAGTCTGGCGGGCGGCGTGTGCGGAATCATCTCTGGATCAAACGGTGGACCGCCGTACATGTATTGCAGCTCGCGCCGGCGCTCGCACATCCCATCCGGTATCGGAAAAACGTCGCTCCAGGTGCCGTGGCAGGGGGCGTTCAAATCAATCCAGGTGACCAGCCGATCCCACGATTCGGCGTCGAGTTGCACACCCTGATGGCCGTGCTTGAGCAACTGGATGAGCGGACTGGTATCGGCGTGCAGTTCACCCGGCAGCGGCAAGCTCACGTCGTCTTCAATACTGACGCGCCGCACGTACGGCAGCAGCGCCTCGTACGCCGGCGTGTATTTGACGCGGCCGCCGGTTTCGGCTTTCATGGCCGGGTGCATGCGCTGTACGCCGAGTGTTGACGGAAACGAGCCGAGATAGTCCGGATGTCTGGATTCGGCTCGAAGGTCGGGTAATTTGTGATTCGAACCGTCATGGCAGCCAACACAATGTTTAGTCAAAACCGGCTGCACCTCGCGCTCGAAATCAAAACCGCGCGCCGGACCGTACCAGTCGCGAATCGGCTGCGGCCGTTTCAGCGCAGCCAGCGTCCGCCGCGTCGGCGCCACATCCGCCGGCGACTCGTGACAGCCGATACACGAAACGGTTTCGCCCGGCATGCCGGTGACCCAGCTTCGCATGAGCTGCACCGCCTTGCCGTCCTTGTCCAGCGCCTGAAACGCCAGCGGCGTGTTGGCCGGCGCCTCGAACATCACCGAGCCGTCTGTTTCCAACGGCACGGTGCCCAAAATTCGCGTCGCTTCCCACGGCCCGCCAATGCCGATTTTATGCGGTCCGGCCAAGCCCAAATATCCAAAATCATAAGAGAAAATACGCAGCGAGGTTACCACCTCCCGCGGCACGTCCTGCAAGCCCGGTCCGGCGTAAACATCGTGCAGGTAAAATACCGCAGTCTCTTTTTCCGGCTGCACCCGATTGGGAATGATCGGCGGCGCCTGCTGCTCGAGCAGTGGCGCCGGTTCCAGCAGCGCATAGCCGTCAATTTCCTTGATGAGGAGGAGGTTGTCAAAAACGTCGGCCAGGTAGATACCCCAGGTGCCGCTCGGTTCCAGCCAGGCGGACACCAGGAAATAGTTGTCAGAAAGAGGATAGGGATGCAAAAATTTCGGCCAGTCGTCATCCACCAGGTTGTCGCGAATTTTCGGTTCAACCCTCTGGCCGCAGCCGGAAATCCGCTGCACGAGGCCCTTTTCCTCGTGAAAGCCTTTTTGCGTGTCAATAATCACCAATTGGCCCATGCGGTGGGCGCCGTGATATCCGGAAAGAATTGAGATCAGTTTTGAACTGGAGCCGGGCAGGGCCCGCGGAAAATAGAGCGAATTGGGAAACC
>CAYPZM010000074.1:0-17185 GCA_964414825.1 uncultured Cytophagia bacterium
ATGGATTTACCTTGAGAGAGATGGCTCGACACACGCAGCCAGGTTTCCTGGTATAGATCATCCGCAGAAACCGTTGACCCGGCGATCGAACGCAGATAGCGATAGAGACCGGCTTCGTACTCGTGAAAAAGCGTTTCAAACGCTGTCGTATCCTTTTGCGCTATCAACGGTTCTACGACTGGGTGCATTTACTCCTCTCCAAAATCCATTCGAATCATAAGACGTGCGAGTGGCAGAACGGTTTATTCGAAATATAAAAAATAACAATGTTAAAAATCCGCACGTTTTTGATTCGGAAACGAGTTTTTGCTGCAAAGCTTTATTTGATAAAATATCAAGAGTGTTAACGTTTCAAGACGTACAGAAACATCTAAAAAGGCTTGATTCCATGAGCTTAAAGCACTATATTCGCGGCGTGAATTTTGCCGGGGTGAACATAGAACATCCGACAGTATTAGCGCCGTTGGCCGGGTGGTCGGATGCGCCGTTTCGTCGACTTTGCCGAGAGTTTGGCGCGGGATTGGTATATACCGAAATGGTGAGTGCCGATGGTGCGGTTCGCGAGCAACAAAAAACGCTGGAATTGGCGCAATTTGAACAGAGCGAGCGCCCCATTGCGATCCAAATTTTTGGCGCCGATCCGGAAGATATTGCCGGGGCGGCGCGCGTCATCTCCAATATGCACCCCGATTTTATTGATCTCAACTTTGGTTGTCCTGCCAAAAAAATAATCAAACGCGGCTCCGGCGCCGCCTTGATGCGCGATTTACCGTTGTTGCAAAAAATTGCCAGCGCCGCGGTTCAAGCTACGGACATCCCCGTTGCCGCCAAATTGCGTAGCGGGTGGGATGCCAGGTCCATTAATGTTATAGAGGCTGCGTTGCGTTTGCAGGATGCCGGAGTCAAGCTGTTGGCCATCCATCCACGTACACAAACCATGCAATTTCGCGGCACATCGGATTGGTCGATCATCACAGCGGTCAAACAAGCGGTCGAGATTCCGGTGATTGGCAACGGCGATGTTCGTACGCCGCAGGACGCCAAGCGCATGATCGACGAAACCGGGTGCGATGCTGTAATGCTGGGGCGCGCGGTTTGTGGTAATCCCTGGCTGTTTCAGCGCGTAAACGAATACCTGAAGTTTGGTATCGAGCTCCCGCTGCCCACCTTGAAGGAGCGGCTGGAGGTGTGTATTCGCCATCTCGATCTTACGGCCGAGGTGTTCGGCCCCCGAAGAGGTGTGCTGATGATGCGCAAACAAGTTGGGCTCTATTTGAAAGGCATGCCCAATGCCACGGATTTGCGCAGAAAAATATTCACTATCAACAGCATGTCGGTTGTTAAAGATACGTTGTTGGAATATCTTGAACATCTGGAACAACATTCAGTTTTAAATAGTGTTTAAGCAGGTAGCAAAAGTTACCTGCTTTTTTTATGTGTTTTAACCAATGGAGGAGTTATGCAACGAAAACGTACTGTCATTATGGGCGCCGCTGGCCGAGATTTTCACAATTTTAACACCTATTTTCGCAACAATGAAGAATATGAGGTCGTGGCGTTTACGGCCACACAAATTCCCAATATTGATGACCGAAAGTACCCCGCCGAGTTGTCCGGTGACTTGTATCCCGAAGGAATTCCCATTGTTGCCGAGACCGAGCTTTCGGAGCTGATCCAGTCGCATAACATTGATCAAGTTTATTTTTCTTACAGTGATGTACCGCACGATTTTGTAATGCATCAAGCCTCGGTCGTCAATTCGCTTGGCGCGTCATTTTGTCTGCTAGGCCCCAAGTTTTCCATGCTCAAATCCAAAGTGCCGGTGGTGGCCGTTTGCGCGGTGCGGACCGGCTGCGGCAAAAGCCAAACCACGCGACGCGTTGCAGAAATCCTCAAAGCCCAAGGCAAAAAGGTAGTGGCCATTCGTCATCCTATGCCGTATGGTGATTTGGTGGCGCAAAAAGTTCAACGCTTTGCCAGTTTGGATGATCTCAAAAAACACGACTGCACCATCGAAGAGATGGAAGAATACGAACCGCACATTGTGCGCGGCTCTGTGGTTTATGCCGGTGTGGATTATGGCGCTATTTTGGAGCAGGCTGAGAAAGAAGCGGATGTCATTTTGTGGGATGGTGGCAATAACGACACGCCATTTTATGAGCCAAATATTCATATCACAATCGTGGACCCATTACGACCCGGCCATGAGCTGGAATACTATCCCGGTGAAACCAATTTACGCATGGCCGATGTGGTGGTGATCAATAAAGAAGTGGAAGCCATGGCAGAAGATATTCAATACGTTCGCGAAAATATTCGCCTGGTGAATGTGCATGCCGAGATCATTGATGCGGCTTCGCCAATTCGCGTTGAAGATCCTGAGGTCATTCAAGGAAAACGCGTTTTGGTGGTTGAGGATGGTCCCACATTAACTCACGGCGAAATGACCTTTGGCGCCGGCGTGGTCGCTGCCGATCGTTACGGGGCCGCAGAAATTGTTGATCCTCGACCGTTTCTCAAAGGTACACTTGTCGATACGTTTGAAAAATACCCCGAAATTGGCGAGCTGCTACCGGCTATGGGTTATGGCGAACAACAAATGAAAGATTTGGAAGCCACCATCAATTCAACGGACTGCGATGCTGTGATCATTGGTACGCCTATTGATTTGCGCCGCATCATCAGCATTAAAAAACCGGCTGTGCGTGTGTTCTACGACTTGCAGGAAATTGGCACGCCAACATTGGAAGATGTGTTGAAAAATATTTGAGCACACTGATCGTGCTTGACAAACCTGTCGAGGCTGTCGAAATAGCTATAAACCAAGCCATGCCTGGAAGGCAGGCATTCATAACGCCATAAAAAATAGCTCCTGCCTCCGCGAGAGTGACTTGGGGAAGCGTGCTTTTGGGACTTTCGACAGTCTCGACAGGGTTTCAATTTTGTAAGGTGAAACATGGAACCCATGTCAAATTCTCCAATTGCCGTCGTTGCCCTGGGCGGCAACGCCATTACCCGCGAGTTTGATGAAGGTAATGTTTACGAACAATTCGCCAATACCCGGCGTGCGCTGGTGGGGGTCGTCGATTTGATCGAAAAAGGCTATCGATTGGCTATTACGCACGGTAATGGCCCCCAAGTCGGAAATGCCCTCATTCGGGTGGAAGAAACTCGCCATATTGTGCCGCCCGTACCGCTGGGCGTGCTGGTGGCGGACCTCGGAGGCGGTATGGGCTACATGATCGAACAAACCGTACAAAACAAGCTTACAGCTCGCGGGTTAAACCGCCCTGTGCTTACGATTTTGGCGCAAGTTATTGTGGACAAGGATGATCCATCCATATTAAATCCGACAAAGTTTGTGGGACCGTTTTATACAGCGGATCAAATTCGGCAACTCGAACAGGATCGCAATTACGTCATCAAAGAGGATTCGGGTCGCGGCTACCGCCGGGTCGTTCCGTCTCCCATCCCTCGCCATGTTGTTGAAGCTGAAACCATTAAGCAATTAATCCATCAAGATGTCATTGTTGTCACGGTTGGAGGTGGTGGAATTCCGGTGTACATTGAAGATGATGGACGATTGGAAGGCGTGGATGGTGTTGTGGATAAAGATCGCGCATCTGCCGTATTGGGACGCGAAATCGGTGCTGAGGAGCTCTATATTTTGACTGCTGTGGATTATGTATCCTTGAATTATCGCCAGCCGAACCAAATTGATTTGCACGAGCTGACTATTTCTCAGGCCAAACACTATTTACAAGAAGGCCATTTCCCCATGGGAAACATGGGGCCTAAAGTTGCCGCGGCTATTGAATTTATCGAAAAAGGCGGCAAACGCGTGCTCATTACTTCCGTGGAGCGTTTGACAGAGGCATTGGATGGTACTATTGGTACTCGTATTTTCCCGGACAAATAAACGCGTGCGACGATCTATTCAGCGCGGAACAAAAGCTATATCTTGAACGTTGGTAAAGCGGGTTTTACGATGTTACAGTTCAAAACGTGTGGAGAATTAATTCCGGAATACAAACGTGAGTGAATTTTAATCATAATGGATGAATGCTACGAGTTCTGCTGTTGTTTATGCTTTCAAAAACACAGGTGATCCTAATCAACTCAATTGCACCAAACCTCAGGGTATTGATTCCTCTTCAGTTGAGAGGAAATGGCCCATTTTGTAGTGCTTTAAGTAAAACATAATTAATGGGTAATGAGCCGTGAACGTTATTCAGGAAATGGCAATTTTTATCTTGACTATTAGTCGATTAATTGCTAACTTTTTCTCCGATTTTTGGAGATGCATAGCGTGCTAAAAATATATTTATCTGAAATTAAAGAGGGACACTCCGCATATGAGCTGCAAGTCTCGCCTCGTATTGTGGATCTGGAAGAAAATAAGGAGCTAAATAGCAATATAAACATTCACCACGAGATCGAAAGGATTGGAGAGGAGATATTTCTCAAGTCTCGGTTGCAAACCGTGGCCGATCTGGTGTGCGATAGATGTCTGGATGAATATCATTTGAACGTGGACGAAACCGTGGATATAATCCTGACGCATGACAGCGATTTAACAGAACGAGAGGAAGAGGATATCTATCTAGTTCCTCCGGCCAATGATGAAGTTGACATTACCGATTCGGTCCGGCAATCCCTCATTTTGGCTGTTCCATTTAAAAAAATATGCAATGAAACATGCAAGGGCCTTTGCCCCAAATGTGGTGCAAACTTAAATCGAGAACAGTGTGACTGCACTCACGAACATCTAGACCCACGTTGGGCGGCTCTAAAAGATATATCATTTGATAACGAAAAATAACCTAGCAGATAGAGGAAACAATGGCATTACCCAAACGACGACACTCTCGATCGCGACAAGCAAAGCGCAGAGCGAATTGGAAAGCAGCAAAACCAACAATAGCGGAATGTTCAAATTGTCATCAACCCAAATTGCCGCATCGGGCTTGTCCCAATTGCGGATATTACAAGGGCCGATCCATATTTCTACCCAGAGAATCCTAAGTTGCCCGCCGTTTTGCCCACAACCTCGTAATACAATCGACATGATCGCGTCCTCATCACTCAAAATCGGAGTCGAAATTGATAAAGATCGCATTAGACGCAATGGGGGGAGATCACGTACCCCATCACCCAGTTCATGGCGGCATTGAAGCTGCACGTGCATCCAAAGGTCGATTCGAGGTTGTGCTGGTGGGCGATAAAGAAGCTATCGAAGCGGAAGTAGAAAAGCATTTTCATGCTCAAAATCTTCCGCTTTCCATTGTCAACGCAACAGAAGTCGTCGGTATGGACGATCAACCTTCCGTTGCCCTGAAACAAAAAACAGATTCATCCATTGCCGTGGCTACACGCTTGCATGCATCGCGCGAAGTGCAAGCTATGGTGAGCGCCGGAAACACCGGTGCAGTTATGGCATCCGCCTTGTTCGGTTTAAAGCGGGTTAAAGGCATTCGTCGGCCAGCTATCGGTTCGCTCTTGCCCACTCAAGAAGGCGGCCAAGCCCTGCTTTTGGATGTTGGTGCCAATGTGGACAGCCGTCCCGTTGATTTGGTACAGTTTGGAATTATGGGAAGTATTTATGTTTCCAGACTTTTTGGCGTAGAAAATCCGCGAGTTGGACTGTTGAATGTTGGCCATGAAAGAGGCAAAGGCAGTGAGTTGGTCAACAAAGCCTACAGTTTGTTTCAGGAGAGTCCGTGTAACTTTGTGGGCAATGTTGAAGGTGGTGACATTATGAAAGGCAGTTGCGACGTGGTGGTCTGCGATGGCTTTGTCGGCAATATTGTACTCAAAGCTGCTGAGAGCTTGCACGGCTTGTTCAAATATAGCATGCGTCGATTGATTAAAAAATACCTCTTTTCTCAAATTGGCGCTGTATTGATGAAACCGACTTTTGATGGCATCCGCAAAGTTTTTGATTATCAGGAATACGGCGGCGCACCGCTTCTGGGCGTGCAAGGATGCTGCATCATTGCCCATGGCAAATCCACGCCACGCGCCATTAAAAATGCCATTTTGGCCGCATATAAGTTTGTAACCGAAGATGTCAACTTGCACATCAAAGAGCAGATTGCCCTGGCACCTGTGAGTGAAAGTAGTGAAAATATTGAACCTGTTTCTCTGTAAGGAGTGACGCAACGTATTCAGGTGAATTGTGAATAAACCTAGTTCGAGGATTGTTGGAACCGGAGTTGGAATTCCTAAAAAAGTATTAAGTAATTTAGATTTGGAAAAAATGGTCGACACGAGTGACGAGTGGATCAAAACTCGTACCGGCATTGAAACACGATATATTGCAGCAGAAGGACAATACACGTCAGACTTGGGCACAGAAGCCGCATTAAATGCACTCAAAGATGCAAACCTGTCTCCCGAAGATGTTGATACGATCATATTTGCAACCATAACCGGCGATGTGGGATTTCCGGCTACGGCTGTGTTTGTTCAAAAGAATATTGGCGCTGTTAATGCCGCTGCATTTGATATTCAAGCCGCCTGCACCGGCTTTATTTACGGGTTGGGATTGGCCGATTCGATGATCGCCACAGGCCGGGCCAAGACTGTTTTGTTGATTGGCGGTGAGACCATTTCGCGCATCACCGATTACTCAGATCGCAACTCCTGTGTTCTCTTTGGTGATGGTGCCGGTGCTGCTGTCTTGCAAGCGTCGACTGACAATCGGGGTCTCTTGGGAACGTTTCTGAAAAGCGATGGCCGTTTGTCCGAACTATTGAAAATGGAGGGAATGGGCACAAAAAATCCGCCAACGTCTGACACTTATGACCCCAAATATCAATTTATTGAGATGCAAGGCCGTGAAGTATTTAAACACGCGGTAACCTGCATGGGTGATGCTGCGGAGCTGATTTTGAAACAAAACGATATGACGAGCAATGATGTAGACTTGTTGATTCCGCATCAGGCTAATATTCGAATTATTGATGCAACGGCCAAACGCATCAATATGCCGCCTGAGAAGGTATTTATCAATGTAAATAAATATGGTAACACGTCGGCAGCCTCTATCCCCATTGCCATCGACGAGGCGCGTCGTCAGGAACGGCTTAAAGAGAACAGTGTAGCCGCGTTTGTGGCATTTGGCGGTGGCTTTACTTGGGGATCGGCATTAGTCCGGTTTTAGGTTGAGGCAGGCTTGGTAAAATTACGACACACTCTTGATTTGGATTCTTTGGCATTTGTATTTCCCGGCCAGGGTTCACAATATGTGGGAATGGCAAGCGATTTATACGATTCGGTGGAGCTGGTCAAGGAACGGTATGATCAGGCAAACGCGCTACTCGATTTTGATCTCAAACGCGTCAGTTTTAAAGGCTCTGAAGAAGAGTTGTCGCAGACCGAATTTACGCAGCCTGCTATATTTGTGCATAGTTATGTTGTGCAAGAATTGTTACACGAACGTGGATTTTCACCTCAGATGGTTGCCGGACACAGTTTGGGAGAATATTCTGCTCTTGCCGCCGCGCAAGTATTTGATTTTGAGCAAGGTCTGAAACTGGTTCGCATGCGCGGCAAACTTATGCAAAATGCCGGACAGTTTATCAAAGGTGCGATGGCTGCAATAGTTGGGCTCGATTATTTAACCGTGCACACCATTTGTCAACAAGCATCGCATAAAGCGCTTGTCGATTTGGCCAATTTCAACTCTCCGGAGCAAATTGTCATCTCGGGTACGATCGAAGGTGTGCATATGGCCATGAAGATGGCGAAAGACAAAGGCGCCAAACGCGCTTTGTTGTTGAATGTGAGCGGCGCATTCCACTCTCCTTTGATGAGACCGATTTTGCAGGACTTTATAGGCGAGCTTGAAAAAGTCGAATTTCGGACACCATCCATACCGGTGTTTTCAAATGTGTCCGGGCAACCCACCACCGATCCAAATGAACTAAAATTATTTCTTGAAAAACAATTGCTCAGCCCGGTCTTGTGGACGGAAACTATAAAACACATGTTGAACGGCGGTGCAGAGCATTTTGTAGAAGTAGGACCTGGCAAAGTCCTGAGCGGATTGTTACGAAAGATCGATCGACATATCAGCGTTACGCCCGTTGGCACGTTAGAGCAAATTGAACACTTGATAGAGAGGTAGTCTTGATTTCGCTTGAAAATAAAGTTGCACTCGTTACAGGTTCTGCGCGTGGTATTGGTGCCGCCATTGCCACAAAACTGGCAGAAGCTGGTTGTAACGTGGTCATTTCGGATATTGATCAACCCGGAGCCGATGCCATGGCCGAGACTATCCAAAACATGGGGCGCCAATCTGTTGCAATCAAAGCAGATGTGTCTGTTTTGGCCGAAGCTGAACATTTGATCAAACAAACCCTGGAGGCGTTCGGTCGAATCGATATTCTGGTCAATAATGCCGGAATTACGCGCGACAATCTGGTGATGCGCATGGGCGAGGCCGAATGGGATGCGGTGATTCGTGTCAATCTCAAAGGCACATTCAACTGCATCAAAGCCGTAACGCGGCCGCTGTTTAAACAACGCAGTGGCAAAATCATCAATATCTCTTCCGTGGTGGGCGTAATGGGCAATGCCGGTCAGGCCAATTACGCTGCTTCCAAGGCCGGAGTCATTGGATTGACCAAATCCGTTGCCAAGGAATTCGGGTCTCGCAATATTCAAGTAAACGCCGTAGCTCCGGGATATATTGAAACCGATATGACCAAAGATTTACCCGACTCTGCAAAGCAAGCATTCATGACGGTCATTCCACTTCAACGTGCAGGCAAAGCGGACGATGTTGCCAATAACGTGTTATTTTTGGCAAGTCCTCTGTCCGATTACGTTACCGGACAAGTGTTGCATGTGGATGGCGGAATGGTCATGTAAATAGATAAAAGATTAGATAAACCAATTTAAATCATTAACTTTCAGGAGGTGCTGTCAATGTCAGTGGAAGATCGCGTAAAAGAAATTATCGTCGAACAACTGGGTGTTGATGCCGCTGAAGTCACTGAAGATGCATCATTTATCGACGACCTGGGCGCTGATTCGCTGGATACAGTGGAACTGGTCATGGCTTTCGAAGAAGAGTTTGAAATGGAAATTCCGGATGAAGAAGCCGAGAAATTGCAAACTGTTGGTGATGCCTTGACCTATCTGCGTTCCAAACAAGGCTGATTTCAAATCAAGCTTAAAGAGAGGTAGAATACTCTACCTCTCTTGTCTAACCTCAGAGAGTAGGCGAGTACTATCCGTTTGTCTGTTTGAAAACAGCCTAAAACACTGTCTTCGTTTTCACTCCTGAAAGTATACTAAATAAGACATACGTGGCTGTTTCAAGTATAACTAAATCATAGGTGCTGTATGGAAATAAAGCGAGTTGTGGTTACTGGCATGGGAGTCATCTCTCCTGTAGGTAACGATGTCAACACCTATTGGAAAAATCTTCTTGATGGTACAGGTGGCGTAGGGCCGTTGACCTTGGTCGATCCCGAACCCTATACAACCAAAATTGCCGCAGAAGTAAAAGATTTTGACCCCAATGATTATATGGACCGCAAAGAAGCGCGGCATATGGAGCGCTTTACCCATTTTGCGGTTGTGGCCGCAGATAAGGCTATTGAGGATTCCGGTATCAATTTTGACGATGTGGATAGGGAATACTTTGGCGCCATCGTCGCATCCGGCATTGGCGGCATGCCTACTTTTGAAAAACAATATGATATTCTAAAAGAGTATGGCCCCCGCCGTGTGAGCCCATTTTTTGTCCCCATGCTTATTTCCGATATCTCTGCCGGCTATATCTCCATTAAATATGGACTTGAAGGCATAAACTATTGCACCACATCGGCCTGTGCATCCGCATCGCACGCTATTGGTGAAGCGTTCAACTCTATTCGATACGGACGCGCTATTGGCATGGTTGCCGGCGGAAGCGAAGCGTCGATTTGTGCTATGGGCATTTCCGGTTTTAATGCGCTCAAAGCGTTGTCGACCCGAAATGATGATCCCGAACGCGCCAGTCGGCCATTTGACAAAGAGCGCGACGGATTCATCATGGGCGAAGGCGCCGGAATTCTTGTTTTGGAAGAGCTCGAGCACGCTAAAAAACGCGGCGCCAAAATTTATTCTGAAATTGTGGGTTTGGGCTTTACTGCCGATGCCTACCATATCACCGCTCCGGTTCCTGGTGGCAAAGGTGCAAAACGTGCAATGGATATTGCCATTCGAGATGCGGGTCTCGAACACAAGGACGTGGATTATATCAACGCCCATGGCACCTCTACGCAATATAACGACAAGGTGGAAACCGAAGCTATAAAAGCATCCTTTGGTGAACAGGCGTATGAGCTCAATATCAGCTCTACAAAGTCGATGATCGGTCATCTTCTCGGCGCGTCCGGCGCTTTGGAAGCTGTGGCCGCCATCTTGTCAATCCGCGATAATCGCATTCATCCCACAATCAATTACGAGGTTGCGGATCCTGAATGTGATTTAAACTATACACCCAATAAGGCTGTGGATAAACAAGTGGACTTTGCCCTTTCCAATTCATTTGGATTTGGTGGTCATAATGTTTGCCTGGCTTTTAAAACGTACACTGAATAAATAGTGACCTTTTGAATTCTATGATTGCGCATCCGATACGGAGCTTTGTAGACAAACTTTTCCATCGCTCCAATTCAGAGGGAGTAGACCGCATTGATGTGTCTAATTTGTACAGATGCATCAATTATACGTTTCGTAACAACGATGCACTGGTGCAGGCATTAAAGCATCGCTCGTATTTGACTCAATCCGGGGAGCCTCGGATCGCTTCGAACGAACGCTTGGAATTGCTTGGGGACGCTGTACTGGGATTCGTGGTAACCGAGTTTCTGTATCACAAATATCCTCATGATACCGAAGGCATTTTGACCAATTACAAATCATTGTTGGTCAGCGGTCGATTGCTGGCCGAAGTGGCCAACGATTTTGGGCTGGGAGAATTCCTGCTCCTCAACGAATCCGAAGCACGCTCCGGTGGACGTAAACGCACGTCCATCCTGGCCGATACGGTGGAGGCCATCATCGGCGCCATTTATTTGGATGGCGGTATTGAACCGGCGCGACGATTCATCAAGGAAAATATTACCCATCGTCTGGAAAATCTGATGAACGACGGCCGCTTGCGCAACAATAAAAGTTTGCTGCAAGAGCACTGTCAAAGTCTCTGTTGGGACGGTCCGATTTATCGTATTGAAAGCGAAAGCGGGCCGGATCATCAAAAAATCTTTACGGTGACCGCAGTTGTAAACGGCAAAGTTGTTGGCCGCGGAAAAGGAACGTCCAAGAAAAAGGCGGAACAAAAAGCCGCCAGCGAAGCCCTGCAACGATTAGACTTGATTTGATAGACCCGACGCACGTCGGGTTTTGTTTTTTTGGTATAAATATCGCTGTTCTCTATTAAAAAGTTTTTCTATATTTACGGCATGTTGCTCAAAGGTGAAATTCCACACGATGTTTACAAGACCATCAAAAGCGCCACAAATGTTGAATTAAAAGAGCGTGGATCGAGATTTATTGCTCAAGCCATTCCGGTAAATTCCAAACAAGCTGCCGAAGTGACTATTGAAGAGATTTGTAAAACCTATTTTGATGCCACGCATAACTGTTTTGCATATCGTGTTGGCTGGGCCTCCAAAGAATACAGCCGCTTTAACGATGATGGCGAACCCTCCGGAACGGCGGGAAAACCGATCCTCCAAGTCATTTTGGGCCGCGAGCTGACTAATGTGCTGATTATGGTCACGCGCTATTTTGGCGGCACCAAGCTGGGAACCGGCGGGCTCATTCGCGCCTATGGTGGTGCTGCGGCGCTTGCTTTGGAACATGCTGAGCTTCGAAACTGTTATATTGCGGATTTGATTGCCGTTGAATGTTCTTATGACAAGCAAAACGTGGTCTCTATGGCAATAGAAAAATTTGACGCCTCTGTTGTCCATTCGGAATTTGCCGAGAATGTGCGCTATCGTCTGGCCATTCGCCAAGACAATGTGCAGCCGTTCATCAAATTTGTTGTAAATCAAACGGCCGGCCAAGTGAGACCGCAACATGTTGATGCAGAAAAATGATTTATACCTTACTTTTTATATTAACTTTGCTACAAAGTGCCTTTTTTTCCGGTTCGGAAACCGCATACGTTGCCTCTAACCGATTAAAATTGCACGTATTGTATCGGGATCCCACAAAAAACGGTACGCCCAATGTTCTGCTTCAAAGTGATCAACGCTTTTTAACCACTACGCTGGTCGGCAACAACATTGTCATGGTCGCATGTTCGTCGCTGGCCGTCATCGTCTTTTCTCCGTTTTTGTCAGAAGCCGTATTGGTGCTGGTTACGACGACTTTTTTGCTCATTTTTGGTGAAATCTTGCCAAAATCCATTGCCACGTTAATTCCTAATCGGCTTACGCGTTTTACGCCGCAAATTCTTGCTCTGTTCTATTTTGTCTTTTATCCGCTTATCTGGCTCGCCGAATCCTTGGCCGGATTGCTCGTACGCCTTTCCCGTCAGGAACGCGGTTCGGCACGATTGTTTTCAAAAATTGATTTGCCTATATTAATCAGCGAGTATTCAACCTCGCAAGCCTTTACCAAACAAGACCAGGCCCTGTTTTCTCGAGCGCTGCGCTTTCGCGAAAAACGATTGTGGGATATTATGGTGCCGCGAACCGATATTATAGGCGTGGATTTGGAAGAAGAGTTTTTGGACATCCGAAATCAGTTTAGAACCAGCGGATTTTCCCGGTTGCCAGCCTATCGCGACCATCTCGATCAAATTGAAGGTTTTTTTTACGTCCTCGATTTTTACGCGCACTTGGAAAAAGATATGCCGCCGTTGCGCCCCGCGTTGTTTTTGCCCGAAAGCATGAAAGTAATGGAAGCCCTGCAAACGCTGCAGCACAAACGCCAAAGTATAGCTATTGCGGTGGACGAACATGGCGGCACCGCCGGGTTGGTCACTTTTGAGGATATTGTTGAAAAACTGGTGGGAGCCATTGCCGATGAATTCGACAAACCCAAAGTGCGCGTACGCTCATCGGGCCAACAAACCGTAATTGCCGATGGCAAAACCTCAATCGATGAGCTGCGCGAGTTGGAAAATATTTTGTTGCCGGAGGGTGATTACGTCACCATTGGCGGTCTGTTGGAAGATAAAATGGAAGTGATCCCGCAAACCGGTGATTCTATTCAATTGGGAAATTACTCCATTGAGGTTTTGGACGCCAATAGCACCAAAGTGCTCAAAGTTCGAATTGTACACAAAAAATCGCTATCCAATGCGGACAACCGTAAGGTAAAACATATCAAATAGAGGAGATCAGTTTATGAATCACAAATTGAAACGCACCCTGTTCTGTGTCTTGATGACGCTTGTGGTGATGAGTCTGACCAGCGTGTACGCTCAAGAACATGCTGAAAACTCGAATGAGTGGCGAATCCACGACTGGGAACGTCCGCGTCCACCCATCATTACACCGCCAACACAAAGCACGCAGCAACAAGCCGGAACCGCACCTTCGGACGCCATTGTGTTGTTTGACGGAAAAGATCTATCCAACTGGCGCGCTATGGATGGCGGCGCCGCCAAATGGATCGTCAAAGGTGGCTATATGGAGTCGGTAAAGGGCGCCGGCTATGTGCGCACTTTACAAGGCTTTGGCAATTGCCAGTTACACATCGAATTTATGACGCCCACACCGCCACAAGGCAGCAGCCAGGGACGCGGCAACAGTGGCGTCTTTTTAATGGGCAAATATGAAGTTCAAGTTCTCGATTCGTACGACAATGTCACCTATGCCGATGGACAGTGTTCCGCGCTTTACGGCCAATATCCGCCGCAAGTTAATGTCTCTCGCAAGCCTGGCGAATGGCAAAGCTATGACATTGTATTTAAAGCGCCAAAATTTGACGATGCTGGCGAAGTGGTTCAGCCGGCAACCATAACTGTCTTTCAAAACGGCGTTCTCACACAAGATCATGTCGAGCTTTTGGGCCCCACCAATTGGTGCAGTCGCACGCCGTATAGTTGGCATCCGGCAAAGTTGCCGCTGTCCCTGCAAGACCATGGCAATCCGGTGCGTTACCGCAATATTTGGGTTCGCGAATTGCCGGCCAAAGGCAGCGCCGATGCCTATCGCAAACAGCTCGTTTGGGGGCAGGATGTGTTGGAGCAATACGCCGGTACCTATCGCAACGATAACGGCGGGCAACTGACCATCGAGCTGGAGAATGGATTGTTGTTCGCCAGTTTCCCCGGCGGTGCCTCCGATGAGCCCATCTATTCCGAATCTCGCACGCGATTTTATTCAAAATTTGTAGATGTGGAATATGAATTTGAATTGGATAATGAGCGCGTAACCGGCGTCAAAGCAAATGTAGCTCACAGCGGTTGGGGCGAGTACAAAAAAGTGGAATGATAAACCAACAAAACTGTTGTCGAATATAGGCCGGTTCAATAAACCGGCCTTTTTTGTGGAACTCGCTGTAAATTTAAACAGTTAGCATTTTATTGATTTTTATATATTAATCCAAGGCGAGGGCGATTATGCGAACGATATCTTACCTATTCTTGACGACACTGATTTTAACAGCTTCCGGTTTTGCGGATACCCAACAACCGCTGCAAAAATCTCACATCATTTCCGAAGCGCAAACCAAACAGCAACTAACTCAACGCATTTTACAAGCCGATTTGCAGGCTACAGAAAATCAGAAACAGTATGACGTGATGTTTTACGAGCTCGATCTGTTTCCCGATGTGGAGACGGAAATTCTGTACGGTTCGGTTGAAATGCGGGCGCAAGTTCTGGAAAATGGCTTTGGTCACGTTGAAATCAATTTCCTCAACAATATGCAAGTCGATTCTGTCTTTGCCAACGGCTTCCAAGCCGATTATACGCATGAAGATGATATGCTGACTATTTCTCTGGATCGCGAGTACAGCAGTGGCGAGCTATTTTTAACGCGCGTTGTCTATCATGGCCAGCCCTCACAATCCGGGTTTGGCGCGTTTGATTTTGGCAGCTATGGCGGTCGCCCAATGATCTGGACGCTCAGCGAACCGTTTGGCTCACGCAATTGGTGGCCGTGCAAAGATGTGCCGGAGGACAAGGCGGACTCGGTGGATATCAAAGTCAAGGTGCGCCAGGATTTGATCGTTGCTTCGAATGGGCTGTTGAAAGAAAAAATCCAAACCGGTAATTTTACAACCTACTGGTGGCAGGAGCGCTATCCCATCACAACTTATTTGGTCTCGCTGGCCATTCATCCCTATTACACGTACTCGGATTGGTATGTGCACTCGCAAAACGATTCCATGGAGGTGCAATTTTATGTTTTCCCACAAAATGTAAATGCCGTACGAAACAATTATGCCAAAACCGTTCCCATGATCGAGGCATTTGCGCAGATATTTGGCGAGTATCCGTTTCTTGAGGAAAAGTACGGCCACACCGAGTTTGTTTGGGGCGGCGGCATGGAGCACCAAACCATCACCAGTTTGGGGGGCTACAGCGAGGCGCTCATCGTGCATGAGCTGGCGCACCAATGGTGGGGCGATATGGTGACCTGCGAGACGTTTCACGATATCTGGCTGAACGAAGGGTTTGCCACCTATTCCGAAGCGCTGTGGTGGGAATATTTATATGGCGAGCAGGCGCTGCACCAGGATATGTCGCGAAATGTCTATTTGGGAGATGAAACAGTTTATGTTGAAGATCCCATGACCGAAAATGTCTTTTTCTACCAATCCACATATATGAAAGCCTCGTGGGTGCTGCACATGCTGCGGCACGTTGTCGGTGATGATACGTTTTATGAAATTCTGCGCACCTATTATGAGGAATTTAAATTTAAAACCGTCAACACGTCGCAGTTTCGAGATTTGTGCGAACGTATTTCCGGCAAAGAATTGGATCAATTCTTTTATCAATGGATTTACAAAGGCGGTGCGCCGCAATATTCTTTTATGTGGGAAAGCAGCGAAAACGCAACCGATGGCTACGACGTCACTTTGGCGATCCATCAGCAACAAAACTCCGGAACTCTGTTTGAGATGCCGATTGATATTGAATTGGTTTATGCCGCAGGCCGCGAAACCATTGTTGTGCAAAATGATGCCCCTGAGCAGCTAATCAAACTTTCGGTTGAACAGCAACCCGAACGTATACGTTTTGATCCGGACAATTGGATACTCAAAACTGTCGAAACTATAACCGAGCCCAAATTCCAGTTTGCCAATACAGTATTCTCGGACACGACGGGCGTAAAAGCCACACTGCAGCCCGGCGATGTAGCCAATCTTTCGTTTCAGGTCAAAAACCTCGGTCGCTCCGCTTCGGATGTGCAGGCGGTTCTATCGACTGAAAGTCCTGATATTGAATTTTTGAGCCAGTCAACAACACTCGGAGCCATTGCCTTTGGCGATTCTATAACCAATCGCCCCGAGTCACTGCGTTTTAGGGTGAACGATTCCGCAAATAGCAAAATTGCCGAATTTCAATTACAGTTAAATTATGCCGGCGGCGCCTCGGAGGTAAAACGGTTAACCATCCCGATCGGCACTCCTACGCTTTTGTTTGTGGATGACGATTTGGGCGCCACCTATGAAACTTTTTATAAACGCATGACCGAGCAAGCCGGCATTTTTGCTGACGTGTGGGACGTTGAGGCGAACGGAATTCCTTCGCTCGACTCGCTGCTCTTGTACCAGAGTGTTGTATGGTTTACCGGCGATGATAACGAGACCACGCTCACCGCTGCAGAGCAAATACTTGTTTCCACCTTTTTGAATGCCGGCGGCCATCTGCTGCTAACGGGACAAGACATTGGTAGCGATTTAGCCCAAGAAAGTGTGTACCCCGATTTTTATGCAAACGTGCTGCATGCCGAGTTGATATCCGAAAATGTCGCTTCCACCTCTGTTGTGGGTGTGCCCAACGATCCGTTGGGTGGCGGATTGGCGTTGCGATTTGAAGATATTTACGGCGGCGCTGCCAACCAAACGCACAAAGATGAAATTCAGGCGCTTCCGCCGGCGGTGAGATCGTTTATGTATCTGCCGCAACAATCGTCTGCAGGATTGCGTTTTCACGATGTCGATACCGGTGGCAAGCTGGTTTATCTGGCGTTTGGTATGGAAGGCATTGCC